>DATAPF010000391.1:0-26103 GCA_036265355.1 Kofleriaceae bacterium
CGGAAAGTCCGCTGGCACTCGCACCGGCAGCGAGACGGCCATGGTGACCGGCGTGGACGCGGGCACCGGACCCACCAGCGGCGCCGTGGCGAACAGCGGGCTGATGTATCCGGTCAATCGCTGAGAGCCGTGCGGCGCGCGACAGTCCGGTGGAGTGATGCCGTTCGACGTGACCAGCTTGCCCTGCGCATACACGGCAAAATGCGGATCTTCCTTGAACGGCTGACCGCTGCCGCAGCCGCTGTACCAGGTGCCGGAGCCGGGTGTAAACGGTTGATATCCCGAGAGATTGACGGCCGATTGCACGCCAGACCAGGTGAAGCCTGGGTCGAGCACGGTGCTGTCCGCGGTGGTGATCGTGATCTCCCAGTTTGCCTGGTGATTCGCGTCGGGTCCGCAGGCGGGAAACGAAGCGGCGGAGGCCGTCACATTCGAGACCTGGTGAACGCAGGTGCCCCCGGCATCCGTCACGCAGCCGCCGTACCAGATCTGCGGGACGACGGCGTTGCCGGTCGTGTCGTTGATCCAGTACTTGATGGTGATGTCCGAGAGCGCCACAGCTGCCGTATCTGCATTCTTCACCCGGAAATAGTTCTGGGCCCCATTTCCGTAGCAAGCGTTGGCGGAGACGGTCAGGTCGAGATCCGTCGAGCTCAGGCCGAGATCCACGACGCTCGCCTGTCGGGACGTGGCAACCGGTCCCTGTTTGGGCGTGCGGATACCGCAACCAGCGACGAAGAAGACTGCCAACAAGCAGCCCCGAAATCGTTCATTCCTCCACGTCATGTTTTCCGGGTATCACGCGACCGGGCGCCTGATCCATGGGCAGTTCTTGCAGAGCGATGGACGTACGTATCCTGCGCCCGGCGACGCATCAGCCCCCAGGGCACGCCACACGCAGCGCCTCGCGCCGCGCTACAGCCCGAACGTGCCGCGGCGGAGGAACTGGCCGCGACCCTGCTTGTGCTTGCCGACCCACTGGTCGTTCTGCACGATCAGCTCGCCGCGCGAGAAGACATGCGACGGGCTGGCCGGGACCTTGCGGCCCTCGAATGGCGAGTAGTCGATCCGCATGTGGAGCGTGTCCTTGCCGAGCACCTTCTCGCGCCGGGGATCCCAGACCACGACGTCGGCGTCGGCACCCACCGCCAGGGTGCCCTTCTTGCCGTACAGGCCGAAGATCTTGGCCGGCGCGGTCGAGGTGATCTCGACGAAGCGGTGGAGCGAGATCTTGCCGGCGACCACGCCCTCCCACAGCAGATAGAGCCGGGTCTCGACGCCGGGCATGCCGTTGGGGATCTTGGAGAAGTCGCCGCGGCCGAGCTCCTTCTGGTCCTTCATGCAGAACGGGCAGTGGTCGGTCGCGACGACCTGGAGGTCGTAGTTGCGCAGGCCGCGCCACAGGTGATCGTGGTGGTGGCGCGGCCGCAGCGGCGGGGTGCAGACGTAGCCGGCGCCCTTCCACTCGCCCTGTCCTTGCCCCGGGGGCTCGCCGCGCAGGTCGTCCTCGGTGCAGAACAGGTACTGCGGGCAGGTCTCGGCGTACGCCGGCAGGCCGCGGTCGCGGGCCTCCATCACGCGCTCGAGCGCGCGCTGGGCCGACAGGTGCACCATGTACACCGGCACGCCGGCCATCTCGGCCAGCGCGATCGCGCGCTCGGTGCCGGTGGCCTCGGCGACCTCGGGGCGGGTCAGCGCGTGGTAGATCGGCGCGGTGTGGCCGGCGGCGAGCGCGCGCTGGACCAGCACGTCGATCGGCAGGCCGATCTCGGCGTGCATCGTGATCAGCGCGCCGAGCTCGCCGGCGCGCAGCATGGCGCGGAAGATCTGCTGATCGTCGACCAGGAACACGCCCGGGTAGGCCATGAACATCTTGAACGACGTCACGCCCTCGCGGACCATCGCGGCCATGTCCTCGAGCGCCGCCGGGTTGGCCTCGGTCATGATCATGTGAAAGCCGTAGTCGATCGCGGCCTTGCCCTGGGCCTTGGCGAACCACGCGTCGAGCCCGGCGCGCATCGAGCCGCCCTTCTGCTGGATCGCGAAGTCGACGATCGTGGTGGTGCCGCCGTGCGCCGCGGCGACCGTGCCGGTGTCGAAGTCGTCCGACGCGGTGGTGCCGCCGAACGGCAGCTCCATGTGGGTGTGGGCGTCGATCCCGCCGGGGATGACGTACTGGCCCGCGGCGTCGATCGTCTGCTCGGCGGTCTGCGCGCCGCGCTGCGACGGGTGGGTGAGGCCGACGATCTTGCCGCCCTCGATCCAGACGTCGGCGACGAAGCTGTCCGACGCGGTGACGACGGTGCCGTCCTTGATCAGCGTCCGCATCGCCTAGTCCTTCACCAGCGCGCCGTAGGCGTCGGGCCGGCGATCGCGGAAGAACTGCCAGGTCCGGCGGACCTCCTCGATCAGCTCGAGATCCAGCGTCGCGACCAGGAGCTCGTCCTTGTCCTCGCTGGCGCACGCGAGGATCTGGCCGCGCGGGTCGCAGAAGTACGAGTTGCCGTAGAACTTGCCGATGTTCCATGGCGCCTCGCTGCCGACCCGGTTGATCGCGCCGACGAAGTAGCCATTGGCGACCGCGTGCGCGGGCTGCTCGAGCTTCCACAGGTACTGCGACAGCCCGGCGACCGTGGCCGACGGGTTGTAGACGATCTCGGCGCCGGCCAGGCCGAGCGCCCGCGCGCCCTCGGGGAAGTGGCGGTCGTAGCAGATGTACGCGCCGATCGTCGCGTAGCGGGTCTTGAACACCGGATAGCCCAGGTTGCCCGGCCGGAAGAAGTACTTCTCCCAGAACCCGGCGACCTGCGGGATGTGGGTCTTGCGGTACTTGCCCAGGTAGCTGCCGTCGGCGTCGAGGATCGCGGCGGTGTTGTAGTACACGCCGGCCTGCTCGCGCTCGTACAGCGGCACGACCATCACCATCTGGTACTTCTTCGCGAGCGGCGCGAGCTTCTCCACCGTCGGCCCCGGCACCGGCTCGGCGGCGTCGTACCACCGGCGGTCCTGGCTCGGACAGAAGTACGGGCCATTGAAGATCTCCTGTAGACACAGGATCTGGACACCCTGCTTGCCGGCGTCGTGGATCATCGGCAGATGCTTCTCGAGCATCGCCGCCTGGATGTCGGCGACGCTGCGCGACTCGTCGTTGATCGGATTGGTGGCCTGGATCAGACCGCTGATGACTTGGCGGGGCATGCGTCGTTCCTCTCTGGGATTCGGGAGATAAGGAGTTCGGATCGGGCGGTGGCGGCCGGGTCCGTTCGTTCAGTTGGTGACCAGCGTCGAGGTCTCCTTGGCGATCTCGCCCTTCCAGGTCTCGGCGTCGCGGCCGGACCGCGATCGCGCGGCTTCCTTGGCGTCGCGCGCCGACTTCTGGCGATCGACGAGGTCGTGGTGCGAGGTGAAGAACGGCAGGCTCTTCGCGATGAATTCGCGCAGGTTGGCGAACCCGTGATCGGTCATGAACTTCGTGAGATCGGCCTTGAGCTCGTCGATGATCTCGTAGCCGCGCAGCATCGCGCCGGTGCAGATCTGCACGGTCGACGCGCCGAGCAGGAAGAACTGCGCCGCGTCGAACCCGGTCTCGATCCCGCCGAGCCCGCTGATCGCGACGCCCGGGTTGGCGCGCGCCACCTCCATCACCTGGCGCAGCGCGATCGGCCGCACCGACTGCCCCGAGTAGCCGCCCGGCACGCTGTGGCCCTCGACGGTCGGCATCGGCCGCAGCGTCTTGAGGTCGATGCCGATCACGCTCAGGATCGTGTTGATCAGCGAGATCCCGTCGGCGCCGCCGCGCAGCGCCGCGGCCGCCGGGGTCGTCGGGTTGCCGACGTTGGGCGTCATCTTCGCCCACACCGGGATCCGCGCGACCTGCTTGGCCCAGCCGACCACCTCCTCGACGATGTCGGGGTTCTCGCCCATCGCCATCCCCATCTTGCGCTCGGGCAGCCCGTGCGGACACGACAGGTTGAGCTCGAAGCCGTCGACCCCGGTGTCCTGGACCTCGCGGACGATCTGCTGCCACGCCTCGCAGCGGTACTCCTCCATGATCGACGCGATCAGGATCTTGTGCGGATAATGCTTCTTGAGCTGGCGGAGGTCGTCGAGCCAGTCGGCGTACGGCCGGTCGCTGATCAGCTCGATGTTCTCGAACCCGATCACCTCGTCGGTCGACCGCGCGCGCAGCTTGGCGTAGCGCGGCGTGGTGTTGATGACCTTGCTGGCGTCGAGCGCGAACGTCTTGGCGACCATGCCGCCCCAGCCGAGGTCGAACGACCGCGCGATCACCTTGCCGTTGGTCCCCGGCGGCCCCGATCCGAGCACGAACGGGTTGTCGAACCTCATGCCGTTGACGGTGATGCTGAGCTCGGTCACGTCGCCTCCTGGGTGAAGTTGCCGGAAACTGCTGGGCTAACACAGCCCGGGAGTGAGATTCAACCATCCTGTGCCGCCCCGACGGTCGCGCCGCCGCGCGCATGCGCCCGGTGCCGCCGTGCGCAAGGCCAGCCTCGCCCTGACCGATCCGGGCCCCGGCAATGCCGCGCATCGCGAGGACCTCCCGCGCCCGCGGCACGGCCCGGCGCGCCCGCCGCGGGTCCAGTTTGCCGTTCACCGCCCGGGCGCGCCGTGATAGGGCTACGGCGCATGGCGGACAAGACCATCACCCACTGGATCGACGGCAAGCTCCACGATCGCCCGGCGGATCGCCACGGCGACGTGTTCAATCCCGCGACCGGCGAGGTCTCCGCCCGGGTCGCGTTCGCGTCGCCCGGCGTGGTCGACGAGGCGGTCGAGGCCGCCGCGCGCGCCGCGCAGACCTGGCGCTCGGTGTCGATCGCCCGGCGCACCAAGATCCTGTTCGCGTTCCGCCAGCTCGTCGACCGCCACCAGCACGAGCTCGCGCGGCTGCTCACCCTCGAGCACGGCAAGGTCACCGCCGACGCGCTCGGCGAGGTCAACCGCGGCCTCGAGGTCATCGAGTTCGCGTGCGGCATCGCCGACCTCGCCAAGGGCGAGTACTCCGAGAACGTGTCGACCGAGGTCGACTCGTACTCGATCCGCCAGCCGCTCGGCGTCGTCGCCGGCATCACCCCGTTCAACTTCCCGGCGATGGTGCCGATGTGGATGTATCCGATCGCGCTGGCGTGCGGCAACGCGTTCGTGCTCAAGCCGAGCGAGCGCGATCCGTCCGCCGCCAACTTCTGCGCCCAGCTGCTCGCCGACGCCGGCCTCCCGCCCGGCGTGTTCAGCGTCGTCCACGGCGACAAGCTCGCGGTCGACCGCCTGCTCGAGCATCCCCGGGTCGCCGCGATCTCGTTCGTCGGCTCGACCCCGATCGCCCGCTACATCTACGAGACCGGCACGCGCCACGGCAAGCGCGTCCAGGCGCTGGGCGGCGCCAAGAACCACATGATCGTCCTGCCCGACGCCGACATGGAGCTCGCAGCCGACGCCGCGGTGTCCGCCGGCTACGGCTCGGCCGGCGAGCGCTGCATGGCGATCTCGGTCGTGGTCGCGGTCGGCAGCGCGGCCGACAAGCTCGTTCCGCTGATGAAACAGCGGATCGCCCGGCTCAAGGTCGGCGACGGCCTCGAGCCCGGCACCGAGATGGGCCCGCTGATCAACCGCGCCCACCGCGACAAGGTCGCCGGCTACGTCGACCGCGGCCTCGCCGAGGGCGCCACGCTGGTCGCCGACGGCCGCGGCCTGACCGTGGCGGGCCGCCCGCACGGCTTCTTCCTCGGGCCGTGCCTGTTCGATCACGTCCAGCCGAGCATGGCGATCTACCAGGACGAGATCTTCGGCCCGGTGCTGTCGATGACCCGCGCGGCGACCTACGACGAGGCGATCCAGCTGGTCAACGCCAACCCGTACGCCAACGGCGTCGCGCTGTTCACCAACGACGGCGGCGCCGCCCGCAAGTTCCAGCACGAGGTCGAGGTCGGCATGGTCGGCATCAACGTCCCGATCCCGGTGCCGATGGCGTACTACTCGTTCGGCGGCTGGAAGGCGTCGCTGTTCGGCGACCACCACATCTACGGCCGCGACGGCGTCCACTTCTACACCCGGACCAAGGCGATCACGTCGCGCTGGCCGGATCCGCGCCACCGCGGCGTCGACCTCGGCTTCCCGCAGAACCGCTGAGCGGCGTCGCGGCAGCCGCGCACCCCGATCCACCGGAATTTTCTGCCAGCTGCTCCGCTGCGACCGCGCCTCAGATCAGGTAGCGTGCGCCTGATGTTCTCAGCTTGAGTCACCTTGAGGCCCGGCGTGTCCGGGTCGCACAACCGAGACGGGTAACCCGGCCCCGGCAGTTCGCACTGCAGGCCTCCGGACGCCCCGGCCCCGTCTGGAGGACCCCATGACCTTCGAATACGAGCCGCTCGTCGAGTCCATCGCAGTCAACGCCGCTCAACGCGCCGCGAGCGTCGATCGCGGCGCGTTCCCCACCGAGACGCTGCACGAGCTCGGCAACGCCGGCCTGCTCGGCCTGATCAGCGCCACCGAGGTCGGCGGCAAGGGCCTCGGCCTGCCGGCGGCGGCGTTCGTCGTCGAGCGGCTCGCGCGCGAGTGCGGGTCGACCGCGATGGTCGTCTGCATGCACTTCTGCGGAGCCGCGGTGATCGAGGCGCACGGCCCCGCCGATGTCCGCCGGGCGATCGCCGCCGGCAAGCACCTCACCACGCTCGCGCTGTCCGAGGCCGGCTCGCGCAGCCAGTTCTGGGTGCCGCTGTCGACCGCGACGCCCGACGGCAGCCTCGTCAAGCTCAACGCGCGCAAGAGCTTCGCGACCTCGGCCGGCCACGCCGACAGCTACGTGTGGTCGAGCAAGCCGGTCGCCGGCAGCGAGCTGTCGACGCTGTGGCTGGTCCCGCGCACCACGACCGGCGTGCGGGTGCCCCCGGCCGGGTTCGACGGCCTCGGCCTGCGCGGCAACGACTCGTCGCCGATCATCGCCGAGGACGCGCGGATCCCGGCGACCGCCCGGCTCGGCGAGGACGGCAGCGGGTTCGCGATCATGATGGGCACGGTGCTGCCGTGGTTCAACGTGCTCGCCGCCGCGGTGTCGGTCGGGCTGATGGAGGCGGCGACCCAGCGGACCTGCGGCCACGCGACCGGGACCCAGTTCCAGCACGCCGGCTCGACCATCGCGGACCTGCCGACGATCCGCGCCTACATCGCGCGGATGCGGATCCAGACCGATCAGGCCAAGACGCTGCTCGCCGACACCCTCGCGGCGATCACCGCCGGGCGCGCCGACGCCACGCTGCGCGTGCTCGAGAGCAAGGCCGCCGCGGGCGAGGCCGCCGCCGAGGTCACCGACATCGCGATGCGGGTGTGCGGCGGCGCGGCGTTCCGCAAGGAGGTCGGCGTCGAGCGGATCTTCCGCGATGCGCGCGCCGCGACCGTCATGGGCCCCACCACCGACGTCCTGTTCGACTTCATCGGCAAGGCCGCGTGCGGCATGCCCCTGTTCTGACCCGAGCCTGACCATGAGCGAGCTCGTCCTCGGCGCCGTCGCCTACGACGCGAAGGTCGTCCCGATCTGGGAGGGCTTCAAGGCCCACCTCGAATCGCACGGACTGCCGTTCGACTTCGTCCTGTACTCCAATTACGAGCGCCAGGTCGCGGCGCATCTGCGCGGTGACATCGACGTCGCGTGGAACTCCCCGCTGGCGTGGGTCCAGACCCGGCGCGCGGCTCCGGATCGCGCACGGGCGATCGCGATGCGCGACACCGATCGCGATCTGACCAGCGTGGTGCTCGTCCGCGCCGGTTCCGGCTCCGGCGCGCCGCAGACCATCGCCGACCTCCGCGTGGTCGGCGTCGGCGCCCGGGATTCTCCGCAGGCCACCCTGATCCCGCTGCTCGCGCTCGCCGACGCCGGCGCCCGCGTCGAGGTCGTCCACCACGACGTCGGGGTCGGCAAGCACGGCGATCATGTCGGCGGCGAGCGCGACGCGGTCCAGGCGCTGCTCGCCGGCAGGGTCGACGCCGCGTGCGTGATCGACGGCAACCGGCTCGCGTTCGCGCGCGAGGGCCTGTTCGCGCCCGGTCAGCTCCGCGTGCTGGTGCAGACCGCGGCGTACGACCATTGCAACGTCACCGCGCTCGCCGATACGCCCGCGATCGAGCGGCTCCGCGAGCTCCTGCTCGCGATGTCATACGACGATCCGGTCGTGCGCCCGCTGCTCGACCTGGAGGGCCTCACCCGGTGGCTGCCCGGCCGGACCTCGGGCTATGCGCTGCTGGAGCGCGCGGTGGATGCTCGACCTCGGTGAGCTCGGCCTCGACGAGGGCGGCCCCGCTGAACGCGTTCTCTCGTCGCCAGCAAGACACCCGCGTCGACGGAGGACGTGCTATGATTATGCATGGTTCGCACCGTTCCGGTCTGGACATGGGACGCTGGCGAGCGCGAGATCGACCTCGACACCCGCCCCCAGGCGCTCGTGCCTGTGCTGGAGACGATCCTGGAAGGTGGGCTGTGGAATCAGTTTCGAAAGTTCCCCGCAGAAACCCTGGCCCGGTTGCTTCCCTATCTCCGTGTTCCCTCCCACACGAGGCGACTGATTGAGCTCTGGATCGACGAAGCGCCCACGCGCAAAGCGAAGCGTTGACGCGCTCTCCACCCGCAGGCAGCCCCGGGTCCGCACCGAGCCGGCGCCTCCGGAACTCAGCGCATGGCAGCTTCACGCACTAGATGCCGTCGCGCGCTCCAGGCTCGCATCGGAGGTTGTATTCGGCGGCGGAGCTGCCCTGGCAGCGCGCCATCTGCATCACCGTCGATCCGAAGACCTCGACTTCTTCTTGCCCCGGGAGATCGAGGACGGTGAGCTGCGGCCGCTCACCCGAAGTCTCGTTGTCAGCGGCGTACGCATCGATGAGCAGCCGTTAGCGAGCACGTCCGTTGATGGATTCAGGCCGCCTCGAATCCCATCATTAGGCGTGCCTCGTAACAGTACCACTCGCTCGAGTCGCCACCGCCGCCACATTGCGAACCGCGGCACATAACTGCGGATCTCGCCCCAACTCCTCGCGCACCATCGTCACCAGACCTGCGATCTGTCGGCGCATATCGCAGGTGCCGGCGTAGAGGAAGATGCGAACCTTCCCATTCAGCGCGATCATCGCCCACCCTCCAGCGCGTGCAGCCACGGCGCGATCGCTGCCACCTCCCACGTCCCCGCGAACGTGACGACGCGTCCGTTCGGCAACGTCACCTCGACCCGGCGCTCCGTGGCGGCCTCCTGGGTCTGGATCGCGTCGCGTACCGCGACGGGCACAAAGCCACCCTTGCCAGGGCGGACCTGCGGCTCTTGGCGCTCAGGGGCAGCGAGCTTCGCGCGCCAGTAGCTCACGCGGTACGGTGGAACACCCTTGGCTCGCGCGAAGGCACTCGGCGTTTGCCCACTGGCGGCGAGCGCCGCCAGCATCGCATGTCCATCCTCGGTCTGCCATCACCCGGTCGGTGGACGCCATTCGGCGCCTCCCTGTTCGTCTCGGTTTGCTCTCATGCCCTCCATTCACCACAGGCACCCTGCGCCACGTCAGATGGTGACGGTCGGGCGGATACCGAGCAACCCGCCGGCCGTGGTCGACTGGGCCCGCACGCTGCCCGGCCTCGCGGTCATCACGCTCGGCGCCGCCGGCCACCACGCACGTCGATACCGGGCGGTGACCGCGGACGACCAGTCTCGCGCCAGGTGCGCGACGCCACCGGACGGCTGGCGATCGAGTAAGAAGTAGTAACCTTTGGGAATCCGAGGCGTGAAGGAGCTCGTGATGGCTCGACGCCGGACGAGAGCCGCGGCCAGCGTAGACCGCCGGCTTGCCGTGCGCTCGAACTGCACCGGAAGCTGCTGGTTTCCATATGTTGACGTTCTCGAGGCGCGTCCGTGCGCGGTTGGAACGGACGCCTCTCGCGCCCCCGCGCGACAGCGAATACAGTACGCTCAAGCTCGTGAGGCCCGGTGAGCTAGAGGTGGTGGTCCGACATCTGAACGCCGTCCCAGCGCATCGCTGTTCGTCGCGCTTGCTGTCGATCGAGGCCGAGCTCGTCGGGGTTGCGCGCCACCGCGGGCGGGTCCCGGGATGCGACGTGCCGTACATCATCGCCCGCCGTCACGACGGGCTCTGGGAGCTTGCCGAGGCCAGGGATGATCTCGACGCCCAGGCGCAGCTCGGGCTCGAGGTGGTGCTCGACCCGGATCAACTGGCACGGCATGCCGCGCACGAAGCGCGCGCGAGAGCGCAGTTCGCCGCGGCTGCGACCCGCGCCGGACAGCTCGACGGCCGCAGCTCGCCCGCGGAGCTGCGCGCCGCCTTCGAGGATCTGTTCGACGGATACGCCGACTTCCTCGCAGGCTACCGTCTGACCAACGAGCGGTGCTGGCCCGCTGCGCGCGCCTGGCTCGAGGCCGAGTTGCGGACGGCCGGCGGAGGTCCGGAGCTGGTGCCCGAGCTTCTGTGGATCGACATGACCGACACCGCGACCGACCGCGAGTCGAGCGCGTGGCAGGCCCTGGTGCGCGGCGCCGACCGGACCCCGCGCGGCCGTCTGGCCGATGCGGTCGCCGAGCACGCTCGCGCGTTCGGGCATCTGTTCGGCGACCAGGTGTTCGGTGAGATCGACGTACCGGCGCAGCTCTGGAAGCGGCTCGCCGATGGTCAGGTTGTCCCGGTGCCGAGCGCGGAGGCGCGCGCCGCGATCGCCCGCGGGCGCGAGCAGCTGATCGCCCGCCTCGAGCTCGGCGAGCGAGCCCGCGCAGCGGTGGATGCGATGCGCGGCCTGGCGCTGCGCCGCCTGGTCATGCGCGAGGACATGCTGCTCTGCAACGCGCGGACCCGCGGGTTCTTCGATCGGATCGCGGAGCGCATCGGCCTGTCCTCGATCGAGCGACCGCTGCTGCGCTTCCTGTCGCACCGGGACATCGTGGACGGGCTCGCCGGGGGCCCCGCCGTCACCGCCGAGGTGCTGGACAGCCGGCGCCGGTCGGGGATCTGCGAGCTGGTGGGCGACGAGGTCCGGGTCTGGTCGTTCGCCCAGGCCCACCGCCCTGCGTTCACGGTCCACGCGCTCGAGGGTCACGTGGTGCAGCCGGGCCCGGTCGTGATCGGCCACGCCGTGCGGGCGGATCGGGTCGAGGACATCGACCCCGCGCGCGCCGCTGCCGGGCCGGGGCCGCATATCCTCGTCGTGCCGATGCTGCAGCCGGCGATGGTCGTCGCGGCCAGCTCGTTCGCGGCCGTGCTCGCGGCCGAGGGCGGTCTGCTGAGCCACGCGGCGATGCTGGCCCGCGAGTATCGCATCCCCTGCATCATCGGCCTCCGCGAGGTCGCCCGGCTGACCGAGACCGGCCGGCGGATCCGCGTCGATCCGGGCCGCGGCAGCGTCGAGCTCGTCCCGACGACGGCCGATCCGCCGCACGCCGAGATCGGCGTTGACCCGAGCATCGCGCGAGACGACATCGTGTGGACCCAGCTCGGCGGCGCCAGCGAGCTGCGCGCCGATCGCTTTGGCGGCAAGGCCTGTGCGCTGCAGCGGATGTTCGCGACGCTGCCGGTCCCCGATGGGCTGTGCCTGAGCAGCGACGTGACCCGGGCGATCGCCGACTGGGACACGCTGTGCCACCGGCTGTTCGCCGGCGATCCCGAGCGCGCCGAGCTGACCGCGGCCGAGCAGCGCTGGGTCGATGACTGGTTCGCGCAGGTCGCGCAGCGCTGGCGCCCGCCCGAGCCGCTGCGCTCCGCCCTGATCGAGCTCGGCCCCTGCATGGTCCGCAGCTCGTCGATCGAGGAGGATCTCCCGGGCGCGTCGTCGGCGGGCCTGCTGACCAGCGCCGCCAGCGCGCGGCCGGAGATCGAGCTGCCGGTCGCGCTCGCCGAGGTGCTGCGGTCGGCGCTGTCACCGGCGTACCTGAGGTACCGCCGGCACCGCGCGCTGTCGGGGCCGCCCCCGTGCCCCGCGCTGCTGATCCAGCGGCGCGTCGCATGCGCGGCTTCGGGGGTGCTCACGACCTGGCGCCCCGCCGGCGCGGTCGCCGGCCGGCTGACCGTGGCGGTCGCCCGCGGCCTCGCCGGTAGCGAAGCGCCGCACCCGCTCGTGTTCGGGGTCGACCCCGATGACGCCGCCGAGATCGAGCTGTATCCGCCGGAGCCCGAGGCGGTGGACGTGCGGCTGGCCGCGCACGGCCTGTCACGGACCGCCGTGCACGCGCTGTGCTCGCTGTCCGAGCCGTTGCGGCGCGCCGGGCTCGATCACTTCGAGCTCGAGTGGTGTCTCGACCAGGCCCAGCGCACGTTCGTGGTCCAGGTGCGAGACCAGCGCGGCGAGGCGCGATGAGCGAGCTGGTCCGCAGCTTGCCGGGCGCCGGCAGCGAGCTCCGCGTCGTGCTGTCGGACGACGCCTGGCGGCTGATCGTCCGCAGCGGCGGGACCGAGCGCGAGGTGTTCGCCGTCGATCCGGGGCTGCTGGCCGCGCGGCTGCTCAACCGCGATCTTCGCGAGCTGCCCGGAGCGTCGCGGCCCGAGTCCAAGGAAGCGACGGCCCGGCGGATCGCCGACGCGAACGCGTCCGCGCCGTGCCCGAGGGAGCCATGCCCCGGCTGATCCCGACGCTCAACCCGCTTCGACTGATCGACGACGACCTGGTGTGGGCGCTGCAGCAGGGGATCCGGATGCTGCGGATCAACCTCGGGCGCAACAGCCTCGACGTCAACCTCGCGCTGGCCGCGCGGGTGCGGCGCCTGGCGACCGCGGCGATCGCCGAGCCGGTGCACATCGTCTTCGACCTGCCGGGTCCCAAGGCGCGGCTCGGGACGCTCGCGCGCCACCTCGACCTGCAGGTCGGCCAGCCGGTGTCGCTGGGCGACGGCGACCTGCCGCTGACCACCGCGTGGCTGACCGGTCAGGTCGCGGTCGGCGACATGCTGGCGCTGGGCCGCCGCGGCGCCCGGGCGCGCGTCGCGGCGGTGGCGCCGGATCGACTCGAGCTGGTGGCGGTCTCCCCCGGCGCGGTCCGCAGCTTCGACAGCGTGTTCATCGAGGGCCGCCTGGCCGCGTTCGACGATGGCCTGACCCCGGACGACCTGCGGCTGGCGCGCGGGCTGTTCATGCAGGCCGGGGCCGTTCTCGTCGCGCCGTCGTTCGTCGAGTCGCCCGGCACGGTCGATCGGATCCGGCAGATCGCGCGCGAGCTGGGCGCCCCGCCGCCGCAGATCATCGCCAAGATCGAGACCCGGGTCGGCGTCGCGAACGCCGAGGCGATCGCCGCGGCAGCCGACGGGTTGATGATCGGCCGCGACGACCTGTCGCGCGAGCTGGCGTTCGACGAGATCGACCGCCACGTCGCGCGCTGGGCTGCGCAGCTCGGCGCGACCCGCAAGATCGTGCCGGCGTCGAGCTACTTCGCGGATCTCGCCAGCGCTGACCGGCTGGGCCAGGCCGCGTCGCAGCTGCTCCACGAGCTGGCCGGCAGCGCGGTCCACGCGCTGGTCAGCGACGAGACCGCGTTCCTTCCGGACTTCCTGACCATCGTCCGGACGGGGATCGAGCATGGCTTCTGCTGACTCCCCGGGCGCCGGCCCCGTGGATCGTGACCACCGGACGATCGAGCTGGCGGGCCGGCGCTGCCGGATCTTCGTCGACGAGCCGGCGTGGCTTCCGTACCTCGACCGCACGTGCGGCCGCTACCGGGTCGACGCGCCCGGCCCCGCGGCCGAGCTCTACCTCACGGCGACGCCCGAGCGGCTCCCCTCCGAGGCCCGCGCGCTGCTCGCGCTCGCGGGAGGCGAGCTCGCTCGGCCGTGGATCGCGCAGGTCAAGGGCAAGACGGTCAGCGTCGAGGCCCGCAAGCTGCTGGTGGTCGCAGCCGAGCTCGGCGTCTGCGTGATCCGCCAGCCGGTCTCGTCGATCGCGTCGTTCTACTACAACCACCTGCACCCGCTACTCGTCGAATGGCTGGCGCGCAGCGGCGTGCTGTACGCCCACGCCGGCGCGATCGACCACGCGGCCACCGGACCGCTGCTGCTCGCCGGGCCGCGCCACGCCGGCAAGACCACGAGCTGCCTGGCGCTGCTCACCGCGGCGCGCTGCCAGTTCCTCAGCGACGACACGGTGCTGATCGATGACCGCGGGCAACTGCACACGCTGCTGCGGCCGATGCATCCGGAGCGCCGGCTGTGCGCGGCCTGGTCGTCGCAGCTGCGCCGGCGGGGGATCGATCCGGACGCGCTCGAGCCGCTCGACGACGACCGCCTCGATCTGGATCCCGCCCGCTGGTTCGCCGACCAGGTGGTCCCCCGGATCGATCCGCCGCGCGCGCTGATCTTGCCATGGGCCGACGGCGCGGCGACCACGCGCTGCGAGCCGGTCGGACCGGAGCACGCCGCTGCGGTGCTGATCGCGCAGGTCCACCTCGGCGTTCCCCCGGTGGATCACGCGCTGCTGGCTCGCCTGGCCAACCTCATCGCGCTGCCCGCGCTGCGCCTGCACATCGGCTGCGACGCGTTCGCCGACCCCGACGCGGTCTGGCGCAGCCTGTGCAATGGTCTCGAGGGCCTGGGACGATGATCGAGCCGCGCGACGACGAGCTGCCGCTGCCCGGCGAGCGCCGCATCCTCGTGCTCGGCGCCGGCGGCGGCTCCGACGTGATCGCAGCCGAGGTGGTGCGCCGGGCGTTGCTGCGCCGCGCGCCGGGGCGGCAGGTCGATCTGGCCGGCCTGCTCAACCCCAAGTTCGAGCACCACTACCTCGCCGACGGCGACGCGGCCCCCGAGCGGGCGATCAACCGCGCCGCGGGCGTCGCGCGGTTCCGGCGCGCGAGCCTCGACGAGCCGCCCCGAAGCTATGCGCAGCGCGTCCGCGACGGCCGGTGCAAGCCGATGCCGGATGCGCGCCTCGCCGAGCTCGTCGACGGACCGATCTACCAGCTGTCCACCCGGTTCGGCCTCGACGAGCTGTGCGAGTTCGCCGCCGGCTACGAGGCCGTGCTCGCCTGCGATGTCGGCGGCGACATCCTCTATGGTGGCCCCGCCGACAACATGGTCCGCACGCCGCTCATGGACGCGTTCTCGCTCGCGCTGCTGCGCCGCATCCACGCGCGCGGCACGACCGGGTACGTGCTCCTGCTCGGCCCCGGCACCGACGGCGAGCTGTCCCCCGAGCGCCTCGCCGCCGCGATCGACGCCCTCGGCCGGCGCGGCGCGATCCGCGCCCGGGGCCGGCTGTCCGCCCGGGATGTCGAGGCCCTGGCCGACCTCCAGGAGCGCTGCGGCGAGGCGTCTGGCAAGACCCTGCGGCTGATCGTCGCGGTGCGCGCCGCGCTGGCCTCCGGCGCGAGCCTGCCGGCGATCGCGGGCCGGGACATGGAGCGATTCCGCCTGTGGGTCGACCAGGCGTACCTCCTCGACGGCGCCGGGGTGTGGTCCCATAATCCGCTCGCGGCGGGCGACAGCCGGGAACAGATCGCGGCAATCGCCTCCGATCTGGGCTGGTTCGCCCCGGATCCGCCACTCCCGGAGCCGACATGAGCGAGATCGACCGCTATCACGAGCTCGCGCACGGCGTGGCCGCGGCGCTGTCGGTCCCCGGGCTGCGAAGCGTCTATCTCATCGGCAGCCTGGCGCGCGGCAGCTTTGCGCCTGGGATCAGCGACATCGATCTGCTGGCGTTCGCCGATGGCGCGGAGACCGCCACACTGGAACTGTGGCGGCGCGAGACGCTGATCTCGCTCTGCATCCGTCCGGTCGAGCACCTGTACGATCCGTTCGGGCCGCTGCGCTGGTCGGGTCGCAAGGAGCCGCGCACCCTCAAGGAGCTGACCGCGGTGAGCGATGCCATGTTCCTGTGCGATCACGGCGTGCTGCTCCGTGGCGGAGAGGTCCGTCCGCTGTGCGTCCTCCCCACCCGGCGGCAGTACCGCGCGTACCTGCGCTGGGAGAGCGAGCTGGCGGCGCGCGGCCCGCTGCGGCACGGTATCATCGACAACCCTCGCCGCGCAGCCAAGCGAATCGCGACGTGGATCCGTGACCTGCGATTTTTGCAGGAGGGCCATCTCGGCTCGCACCCGGCGGAGCTGCTGGCGTTCATCCAGCCGCGCGTGAGCGACCATCTCTTCACGACGGTGATGGCCGCGCTGTGGCTGAGCAGCCTACCTTCTCAGGACGATTACACGTCTCCACTCGCGGGCCACGCGATCGATCGGGTCATGTGGTACCGTGAGCAAATATTTTCAGTATGTGCGGACATCGCTCACGGTCCGGATCGCGGGACTCCGGATGGCTGGGCGCAGCTGGCGGACCTCCACACCGAGCGTTTCACGCTCTGCGGCAAAGGCGACGAGTTTGCCCAGGCCCGACCCATCGTCGATGTTCCTATCGGCGCTCGCCGATAAGTGTATTCGGCACCGGTCCGAATTGACCATGTGAGCCGGCCGATCTAGCATTCACCACTCGTGGGTTTGGAACGCGCGCGGCGCGCGGGTCATTGGACCCCTGTCGCTGCACAGGAGGATATATCGTCATGACATCGACCGCGTCGTTGATCGCCAACCTGCTCTCCGCCTCCGGAGTCGCCAGCGCTCTCGCCGCGCGTCCTCGCGGCGCGTCCGCCCTTGACGTCGAGCGCCTCGCAAGCGCGGTCGCCCAGCGGCTTCGCCCCGCCTCGGTGCTTGCCATGCGGATGGCCTCCGCCTCGCCCGCCGCCTCCGCCGACCGGATCGCCAGCGCCCTCGCCGCCAGGCTCGGTGTCGCCTCCGCCGCTGCCACCACCGCCTCCGCCTCGGCCGATCGGATCGCCAGCGCCCTCGCCGCCAGACTCGGTGTCGCCTCGGCCGCTGCCACCACCGCCTCCGCCTCGGCCGATCGGATCGCCAGCGTCCTCGCCGAAGCGCTCGCCAGTGCGCGCAACCCGGCGGTTGCCTCCGCCACCGCTGGCCCGCTGCGCACCATCCCGGATGCCGACCGGCTCGCCGAGCAGCTGGCGGCCACGCTGAGTGAGGGAACCCGCAACGAGGCCGATGTCGCCGCGCTCACGACCGCCCTGCGCCGCTTCGTCCGGCCGGAGGCTCAACCAAGCGATCTGCCGATCCGCGACGTCCAGGCGCCGGGCGCGCCAGCCGACGACAAGGAGAAGAACAGGGCATGACAGCAGGTGCCGGTACGGCAGCCCGGCTCGACACCGACTCCGACGCGCCTTCTTCGATCGAGTCCTTCTGCTGGCTGCTCGGCCCGCACGTTCCGGGCATGCCTCCGTCGGCCTCGACAGCGCAGGTCGAGGCTATCGCCGCCGAGCTGCTCCATGCCTGGCAAGTCGCTCCGGTCGTGGTCCCGGCGTTCCTCCGATGGATCCGGCCGGAGCATCGGGACGGCCCTCGCGTCGCGCTGCTCCGGGCGCGAGCGCGGGCGGCGCAGGTGTTTGCCGAGCTCCAGCGCGAGCGCATCCTCGAGCTGGTCCGCGCCTTCGAGGCGGCGGGGATCTCGTACGCGCTGCTCAAGAGCGCGGCGCTGCGGTTCCAGATCTACGCGCAGCCGGAGCAGCGCTGCGGCGAGGACATCGACCTGCTGGTCGCCAGGCGCGATCTGGGCTCCGCGCGTCGGGTGGTCGAGGGCCTGGGGTACGAGCCCGCGCAGTGGAACGAGGCCCGACGGCGGTACGAGCGCGCCGATCCGCAGCTGCGCCAGCTGGTCGAGGCGCAGCACCACGAGCTCGGGTTCTCGATCCGGCGCGAGCGCGTGCACAGCCTGCCGGAGCAGACGCGCGACGCGGTGTTCGCGCAGCTCGCGCTCCGGCCCTGGCTGTGGCACCTGACGCCCGCCGGCGAGCTGGCGACCGACATGATGGTCGACGTGCACCATGGCCTGGCGCTCGACATCTCCGGCGACGCGCTGCTCGCCACGCGGCGCAGGGCCGTGCTCGGCGGAGCGCTCGCGTGGGTGCCATCGCCCGCCTGGAGCATGTTCTACTCGATCTACAAGCTGTACTGGGAGGGCGTGCACCACTACCGCGAGGGGGTCCACCACTACGCCGATCTCACCCGCCTGGCCCCGACCCTCGACGCCGGCGACGTCGACGAGCTGTGGCAGCTGCTCGCCGCGTACAACCTCCTGGCGGCCGCCCACTTCGTCCTGCGAAGGTTGGCGCCGGAGTTCGGGGTCACGCTCGGCCCCGCGATCCACGCGCTGATCGACGCGGCCGGGGCGCCGGACACCCGGACCGGAGCGCTCGACCAGAACGACTACGGCGACGTCTGGCCCAAGCTGTGGGGGCAGCGGTGACCGGCCTGGGCGATGCGCAGCGCGCCGCGTACGAGCGCGATGGCTACGCCGTGCTGCCGGCGCTGGTCGATCCCGGTGAGATCGCGCGCGTGCGGGACATCGCGCTCCGGCTGATCGCCGCGCGGGCGGGCTGGGAGCGCGGCGACTTCTTCGATCTCGTCGGCAACGACCGCGACGATCAGCCCCCGGCGATGCCGCAGCTGCTCATGCCCCAGCGCTACGCGCCCGAGCTCGCGGGCACCCAGCTGCGCTCGGCGGCGCAGCGCATCGCGAGCGAGCTGCTCGGCGCGCCCGTCGTGGTGGAGGGCGAGCACGTGATCTGCAAGCCCGGCCCCACCGGCCCCCCGACGCCGCTGCACCAGGACGAGGCGTTCTGGTCGCCGACCACCGAGTACCGGAGCCTGTCGATCTGGTTCCCGCTGCTCGACGCCCGGCCGGACAACGGCTGCCTGCGCTTCGTGCCCGGCTCGCACCGCGGCCCGGTCCTCGATCACCACAGCTTCGCAGGCGACCCCACCAACAACAGCATCGAGATCGACGCGCCCGAGCGGTTCGCGCCGGTCGATGCCCCGTGCCCCGCGGGCGGCGCCACCGTGCACCACTGCCGGACGATCCACGGCGCGCACGACAACCGCGGCGAGGAGCCCCGCCTGGCCTACATCTTCGGCTTCGGCCTGCCGGCCCGCCAGCTGGCGACCCCGCGGTCGTTTCCGTGGCAGAACCAGCGACGCTCGCTGCGCGAGGACCGGGCGCACAGCCTCGGCCATGAACCCACTCGCATGCGGCCGGAGCTGTAGCCGCGATGCGCTGGCGAGTCGCGGATCTCGACGCCCACGCCGCGCCCGCGGCGCTGCAGTACCTCTACGTCTCGCTGTCCAATCTGTGCAACGCGCACTGCAGCTACTGCGACGTGCACTCCGAGCCGCCGCCGGTCCGCGCCGCCGGCGAGCCCGATCTGCGCCGGCTGTTCGGCGAGGCCCAGGAGCTCGGCTGCCGCCTGGTGCACTTCCTCGGCGGCGGGGAACCGCTGATCGCGGAGACTTTCCCGATCGCCGCGCGGGTGTGCCGCGAGCTCGGGCTGGGCGTGGTGATCACCACCAACGGCTCTCACCTCGAGCGTGCCGTCGAGCGCGATCTGTCGGGCGTCGCGCTCCGCACCGTGATCGTCTCGCTCGACAGCCACCTCGCCGCGCGGCACGACCAGGTCCGCGGCCTGCGCCGGCTGCACGACCGCGCGCTTGCCGGGATCGCGATGTGCCGGCGCAGCCACCCCGACGCGACGGTGGTGATCAACCACGTGGTGACCTGCGACAACGTCGACCAGCTCGAGCCGATGTTCGAGCGCTGCGCCGAGATCGGTGCCTGCGCCATCAACCTGATCCCGGTCAAGGACCGGCCCGGCGCAGAGATGTCCGGCGACCGCAAGCTCGCGCTCGCGACCGACATGCCTCGCCTGCGCCGGATCGCCGAGGACCTGGACCTGAAGGTGCTGTGCAGCGACCGCGACGTGGCCGACTTCGCCCGCCGCAGCCAGGGCCAGCCGGTGCTGCGCGAGTACCGCTGCGTGTACCCGCGCTACGCGCTCTACGTCGACCTGCCGACCGGCAAGGTCCACCCCTGCGACTGCACCGTACACCGCAGGCCGGCGAGCACGTTCGAGCTCGGCGACGTGTGGTCGCAACCACTGGCGGAGATCTGGGCCGGCGAGCCGACGCGATCCCTGCGCGACATCCTGATCTCGCCGCGCGATCCTGGCTGCAAGCGCGACTGCGACTGGGCCAACATGCAGGCCAACACGATGCTCCTGGAGCGCGTGCCATGACCGACGACGACCGCGGCGCGATGGCGCGCTTGCTCGACCGCGCGGCCCGGGTGATCCCGGGGGGCGTGCTCGGGTTCCACAAGCTCATGTCCCCCGAGCTGTTCCCCGCGTTCGCCGCGCACGCTCGTGGTGCGACGGTCGAGGATCTCGAGGGCCGGCGCTACGTCGACTACATCCTGGGCAAGGGGCCGGTGATCCTGGGCCACGGCCACCCGGCGGTCCACGAGGCCGTCGTCCGCCAGCTCGAGGCCGGCAACATGCTCGGGCTCAGCGTCGCGACCCAGGTCGAGGTCGCCGAGGTGCTGCTCACCTGGTTCCCGCGCGCCGAGCAGGTCCGGTTCCACAAGACCGGGTCGGACGCGTGCAGCGCCGCCGTGCGCCTGGCCCGCGTGGCCACCGGCAAGCAGTGGATCCTCAGCAGCGGCTATCACGGCTGGCACGACTGGTGCTCGTCGGGTGAGCGCGGAGTGCCGGCGGACAGCACCTACGCCGAGGACTTCCACTATGACCTCGACCGGCTCGAGCAGCTGCTCGCGCGCCACGCCGGCGACGCCGCGGCGGTATTCGTCGAGCCCCAGCCGAGCTACCTCGAGCCGGCGTTCTACCGCGAGCTGTGGGCGATCGCGCGCGCCCACGGCTGCCTGGTGATCTGCGACGAGGTCAAGACCGGGTTGCGCGTGGTCGGTGGCAGCATGCAGCGCCAGCTCGGGCTCGACGCCGACCTGACCGTGCTGAGCAAGGCGCTGGCCAACGGGTTCTGCCTGAGCTGCGTCCTGGGGCGTGCCGAGCACATGGAGCTGTCCGAGCGCACACACATCTCCACGACCTACGACGTCGAGGCCATCCCCTACGCCGCGGCGGCGGCCACCCTGGGCGAGCTGGCCCGGCCCGGAACGCTCGAGCGCCTCGACGACGCCGGCCAGCGGCTGATCGCCGCGCTCGACGGGCTGTTCGCGGCGCTCGACATCCCGGCCCGCGCGTTCGGGCCCGGCGCCATGTTCCGCCTCGGCTTCGCCGAGCCCGCCCGCGAGCAGTGGTTCTACAGCCGGATGGCGCACGAGGGCGTGCTGCTCTATCCCCACGACAACCACTTCCTCTCGACGGCGCACGGCGGCGCGGCCTTCGAGCTCACGGTCGCGGCGGCCGAGCGCGTCCTGGCGGCGAGCCGCGCCGAGCACCCGCCCGCGCTGCGCCACGCCGACGTCGCCGGCCGGACGATCGCGCAGTTCCCCAGCCGCAAGGGCTTCTTGCAACACGTACGCTCCCCGAGAGGACGGTAGGGTATGACGAGTCTCCCCATCGATCGGAACAACGGCGATCGGAACAACGGCGCCGTGTGGAGGGTCAACGGCTCGGGGCATTTCCACGTGTTCATGGCCTGCCCGATCACCGGGCTGGTCGATCCGAAGCGGCACGAGCTGCCGTCGGACTACGAGCAGTTCATCCGCGAGCTGTACCAGTTCCTGCGGTTCCGGGCCGACCGCGTGTTCCTCGCCCTCGATCGCGAGGGCTGGGGCAAGGCGCTGATGCCCGCCGAGGTCTGCACGCCGCTCGACTTCGCCGAGATGCAGCGCTGCTCGGTGATGGTCGCCTATCCCGGGCGATCGTTCGGCGTCGGCGTCGAGCTCGGCTGGGCATCGGCGCTGGGCAAGCCGATCATCCTCCTGCTCGAGCCCACGCTGCCGCCCAGCCCGCTGGTCGACGGCCTGTTCTGCCTGCCGGGCGCCAACGTGCAGCGCGTGACCGTCGGCGGACCGCCGAACCTGGCGACCGCCCGTGCGCTCGAGCCCGAGCTCGATCACGCGCTGTCGCGGCTGGCCGGCACCAGCGGCGAGCGCGTGCGCACCGACAGCGTGGCGACCGCCCCATGACCCGGTTCCACAGTCACGGGATGCTCGGCACGTGGCTGATCGGCGACGAGGAGGCGTCGGCCGCGGCCGAGGTGATCGCGAGCCGCAGCCTGTTTCGCCACTACGGCCCGCGGCTCCTGCACCGGGCCCGCGCGCTCGAGGTCGCGTTCGCCGACGTCACCGGGGTCCCCCACGCGCTCGCCGTGAGCTCGGGGACCTCGGCGCTGCGCAGCGCGCTGGCGGCGCTGCGACCCGCCGCCGGCAGCGAGATCCTGGTGCCGCCGTGCACCTTCGCGGCCACGATCAACGCGATCGTGCTTGCCGGCTGCGTGCCGGTGTTCTGCGAGATCGACGGCTCGCTCGGCCTCGATCCCGAGCGCCTCGCCGAGCGCATCACCGCGCGGACCGTGGGCGTGATCCCGGTCCACCTCCAGGGCCTGGCGTGCCGGATCGACGCCATCGCCGATGTCGCGCGGCGCCACGGCCTGTGGGTGGTCGAGGATTGCGCGCAGGCGCTCGGCGTCCGCTACCGCGGCCGGCACGTCGGCGGCTTCGGCGAGTTCGGCGCGTTCAGCCTCCAGGCCCACAAGACCATCACCTGCGGCGAGGGCGGCCTGCTGATCGCCCGCGACCGCGAGCGGTTCGACGCCGCCCGGCGGTTCCACGATCAGGGCGGGGAGCGCGACGGGGATGCCTACCCGAGCTGGGACCACCCCGACGCCGGGTTCGGCGACAACCTGAAGATGAGCGAGCTGCACGCTGCGGTTGCCCTGGCCCAGCTCGGCAAGCTCGAGGCGATCCGGTCGGCGATGCGCCAGCGCCACCAGCGCATGGTCGCCGAGCTCGACCTGGCCGGCCGCGCGGCCCGCCCCGATCCGGATCCCGCCGGCAGCCTGCCCCACGCGTTCGTGTTCTTCGCCCGGGATCCGGCCGATCGCGAGCAGCTCCTGGCGCGCCTGGCCGACGCCGAGATCCCGGCCGACGACCTGTACGGCGAGCCGCTGTACCGCTCGGCGCCGCTCGTCCGATGGTCGCGCGGTGAACCGGTGCTGGGCTGCCCTCACCCCGAGCTCCGGCCGCGCTTCGCGCCCTGCCCCGACGCCGAGCAGCTCATGGCCCGCACCGTCCGCGTGCCGCTGAGCCCGGTGTACTCCCCCGACGACATGGACCACCTGATCGCGACCCTGCGACGATGTCTGTAGCGCCCGCCAGACCACTCGTCGTGCTCGACGCCACGGCGTTCTGCTACGGCCCGATCTCGACGCTCCTGGCGGTCGTCGACTGCCTGCCGGCCGACGCGCTCGACCTGGTGCTGCTCGCGTCCGGGACCGCCGCCGAGTTCGCCCAGGCCCACGGTGGCCCGTTCCGGATCGTGCCGTGCGACACCGAGCAGGTCGCGGAGCTCGACCGCCACGCCGACCTGATCGCGCGCGCGGCCGTGTTCGTGTCCAACACCAACCCGCTCAGCGCACGCTACGCCAAGCTCCGGGGCTGCCGGGTCGCCTACATCGATACGCTGTTCTGGATGTGGGATCAGATCGACGAGGTCGTCGCGTGCGCCGACGCGTTCATCGTGCAGGACTTCGTCGGCGTCGACGCCAACCGCCGGCGCCTGGCGATCGACCTCCCCGGGTTCCACCGCGTCGGCCCGCTGATCGCGCTCGACGGGGAGCGGATCGCGACCGAGCCGCTGGCGCTGGTCAGCTTCGGGGGCATCGAGTCGCCGCTGACCATCCCGGGCCGCACCAACCGCTATCCCTGGGTCATGACGCCGCTGATCGTCGAGGCGCTGCGCCGGCTGGGCGGGATCGAGCGCACCGTGATCTGCGGCCGCGGCCCCGTGATGGATGCGCTCGCTGCCGAGCACGGCGGCCCCGGCCTCGAGCTCCGCTTCCTCCCGCACCGCGAGTACATCGCCGCGCTGCGCCGCTGCCGGGTCCACCTGGCGGCCCCCGGCCTCACCGGCGCCTACGAGGCGCGGGCGCTCGGTGTACCGATGGTGCCGCTGCTCGGCCAGAACTACAGCCAGCAGCTCCAGGTCGAGACCTTCCTCGCCGATCCCAGCTGGCAGATCGCCGGCCCCGACTGGCGGACGATCTACGACGACGCGGCGATCCCGCGCCACCTGCCCGAACCGATCGCGGTGGCGCGCATCAACGAGCTCGTGCTGCGCTTCGAGCGCGACGGCGCCGCCCAGCGCCGCTACGTCGACCTGCTCACCGCCGCCGTGGTCGAGCTCAGCTCGCGTCCGGCGCAGTCGCCGCCGCCCGGCGCGTCCCGGTCGGGCGCTCGCGACGCAGCCCGCCTGATCTGCGAGCTCGGCGGCGTCGCACCGAGTCCGGGGTGACCGCCGCGGACGCCGGTGCGCTCGAGCACCGCCTCGGCACGCTGCTCGGGCTGGACGCGCCCGTCCTGTGTCGGACCGGCCACGACGGGCTGCTGTGCGCGCTGCTGGCGCTCGAGGTCGAGCCCGGCGACGAGATCGTGCTCCCGGTCTCGATCTGCCAGAGCATGGTCAACGCCGTCCTGGTCGCCGGCGCGCTGCCGATGCTCGCGGATTGCCGCCGCGATCTGTCGCTGTGTCCGGCCGACCTCGCGCGCCGCCTGTCGCCGGCGTCGCGGCTGATCGTCGCGCATCACCCGCACGGCGCCGCGTGCGAGCTCGATGACATCCGCGATCTCGCGCGCGCCGCGGGGATCCCGCTGCTCGAGGACTGCGCGCAGGCGGCGGGCGCGTGGCGCGCAGGCGCGCCGCTTGGCCAGCTCGGCGATCTCGTCCTGCACAGCTTCGCCGACGACAAGCCGCTGTCCGCGGGGGTCGGCGGGCTGATCTGGGCGCGCGATCCCGCGCTCGCCGCACGGCTGCGCGAGGCGGCCCGCGTCGGCTCTCCCGGCCACCCCGACGATCGCGCGCTCGGGATCGACGCGATGCCGCGCCCTGCCGAGCTCGCGCGCCTGTCCGACGCGATCGACCGCTTCGCCGGCGATCTCGAGGCACGGATCGCCAAGGCCGAGGCGATGATCGCCGCGATCGGCCCGTGGGGCCGCGCGATCGGCGGCGTGCTCGCCGGCCGGCGGCCGCCAGCGCACGTGTTTCACCGCGTCGTCATCGCGCTCGACCGCTGCGCGACACGCCACGCCCTGGCGCGCGTGATCGACGACTACCGTCGGGCCACCCCCGAGCCGCTCCACCCGATCGTCCAGGACGCGGTCCCGACCCCGCCGTACCGCGCGCCCCACCTGCTCGCGCGCTACCAGCGCCGCGGCCGCGCCGCGCTGTGCGACCCCGACGGCGCGGAGTTCCCGGGCTGGCGCGCGATCGAGTGCTGCTACCTGTTCCTGCGCACCTCGGCGCGGTTCACCCGGCCCGACCTGATGCGCGCGGTCGCGGCGCTCGAGGTCGCCGCGCAGCCGGCGAGCTGAGCCCGTGCTGGCGGTTTGCAACCCGGGCGGTTCGGCGATACGCTCGACGGCGGTACACGCGGGAGGAGCCAGATGCCACCGGTAGAGCTGCCGTTCCACAGCGTGTCGTGGAAAGTGAACACGCGCTGCAACTACCGCTGCAGCTACTGCCTGCAGCCGTCGTTCGACGAACCCTATCCGCGTGACATCGAGGGCACCGTCGCGCTGATCAGCGAGCAGCTCGGGCGGCCGTACGAGGTCAAGATCGCCGGCGGCGAGGTGGTGGCCAGCGCCGACAAGGCGCTGCGGCTGGTCCGCGCGATCGCGCGCGACGGGCACTGGCTGTCGATGTGCACCAACTTCTCGGCGCCGCTCGAGGTCTACCAGCAGATCGTCGACGCGATGGACGGGCGATTCTACCACATCCAGTGCTCGCTTCACCTCGAGTACGCCGACCCGCACGCGTTCCTGGCCAAGTGCAAGGCGCTCGCCGGCTACCTGCCCGGCCATGCCAAGCTGGTGGTCAACAACGTGATCCGCCGCGGCATCGAGCGGATCCGCGAGCTCGGCGAGATCAAGCGCGCGTTCGAGGCCGAGGGCCTGGTGTTCTACGCCGACCCGCTGGTCGACACGGCGGGTCGCTACCTCGACTACGACGCCGCCGAGCACGCCGCGATCCTCGCCGAGCTCGACGACGAGCGCCGGTGGTTCGCCAGCCGGGGCGCGCAGTGCCGCGCCGGCCACAGCTACT
>DATAPF010000392.1:0-4857 GCA_036265355.1 Kofleriaceae bacterium
TCACGCTGCCGGGCAACTTCGCCGGGCGCTGGGAGGTCGACGGCGATCGCTACTGGGCGACCGACGGCCAGCGCGCCGTCGAGCTCCACCGGTTCGAGACCACCGAGCACGACCCCGACAAGCTGATCGACGCCGCGCCGCCGCTCCACCCGGTGATCGAGCGGATCGCCGACGGCGCGCACCGCGGCCGCGCCGAGGCCCACGACGAGGACGCGATCCGGATCGTGCACGGCCTGGTCGCGGTGGCGCCGCACGTCGCGATCGTGACCTGCAAGGGCGCCGCGCGCGACGAGCCGTGGGCGCTCGCGACCTGGCGCAGCCTGCGCCGCTGACCGCGGTCATGCGGGACCAGCTCGAACATCCGCGCGTCGAGCCGGTCGTACGCCGCGATGTCGGCGTCGGGGCGCAGCTGTGTGCGAATCAGCACGATCACCATGGTGACAGGCTAACGCTCGCGCGCGCGGCCGGTTACAGCTCCCCGGCCGGCGAGCGCGCCGCGCGGCACCTCACCGATCATCGGGGCCAGGTCGCGTGCGCTCCGGATCGCGGCGGTCGCGCGGGCATGACAGCGTTGCCGCCATGCACAAGATCGGCATTCTCGGATCCGGCAAGGTCGGCGAGGTCCTCGCCGACGGGTTTCTCAAGCACGGTTATGCCGTGACGCGCGGCTCGCGCGATCCTGGCAAGCTCGAAGCGTGGCGGTCGGCGGCCTGGGGCGAGGCCCGGGTCGGCACGTTCGCCGAGGCCGCGGCGTGGGCCGACGCGGTCGTGCTCGGGGTCAAGGGCACCGCCGCCGAGGCGGTGGTCGAGCAGGCCGGGATCGCGAACCTCGCCGGCAAGCTGGTGATCGACGCGACCAACCCGATCGCCGACGCGCCGCCGACCAACGGGGCGCTGCGCTACTTCACGGGCGCCAACGAGTCGCTGATCGGCCGGCTGCAGGCCCAGGCCCCGGCGGCCCGGTTCGTCAAGGCGTGGAACAGCGTCGGCAACGCGGTGATGGTCAACCCGAAGTTCGCGGTCACGCCGTCGATGTTCATCTGCGGCAGCGACGCGGGCGCCAAGCGCGAGACCACCGAGATCCTCGCGAAGTTCGGCTGGGAGGCGATCGACGCCGGCGGGATCGAGATGGGCGTCGCGGTCGAGGCGCTGTGCATCCTGTGGTGCGCGCCGGGGTTCCTGCACAACGACTGGGTCCACGCGCTGAAGTATCTCAAGCCGGTGTAGCCCGGCGGCACGATCCATTCCCGGGGTAGACTGGGGCGTGTCCCGGTGGCTCGCCCCGCTCGCCGCGCTCGCGCCGGCGGTGCTCGGAGCGTGCCGTGCGCAGGCGCTGCCCGACGCCGCGACCACGCCGTGGACGATCGGCATGGCGATGCCGCGTTCCGCGCAGCAGCCCGGCGTCACCGCGAACGGCCTCGATGTGATCGTCGCCGGCGGCTACGACCTGACGCCGGCGGGGGCGCTCGAGATCACGTCGCGGGTCGATGTGCTCGACACCACGAGCGGCAGGTGGCTGCTGCCGGGGACGATCCCCGACGCGCCCGTGCACTGGACCGACGTCGACCTCGCGGCGCTCGGCGACACGATCTACCTGGCCGGCGGGCTCGAGGGGGCGCAGCACATCGCGCACGGCGAGACCTATGCGTTCGATCCGCTGCAGCAGGCGTGGAAGATGCTCGCCGCGATGCCGGCGGGGCTGGAGCGCGGTGCGGCCGGCGTGGTCGCGGCCCCCGGGCGGATCTACCTGCTGGGCGGCGCGTCGTCCACCGGGCCGGTCGCCACCTGCCTGGCCTACGACATCCCGACGGGGACGTGGGTCGTGGAGCCGGAGCTGCCCGCTGCGCGCTCGCACCCGGCGGCGATGCGGCGGTCCGACGGCTCGCTGATCGTCGCCGGGGGCTTCGCGGGTCCCGACGCCTCCGATCCGCGCGCGGACGTCTGGCGGCTGCCGCCGGAGGGAGCGGTGCCCCGCGCGTGGACGCCGGTCGCGGCGATGCCGGAGCCGCGCGGCGGCTGCGCCTACGGCGCGGTGCTCGGCCACCTGGTGTGCGCCGGCGGCGTGGGGCCCGGGGGGCCAACGGCGGACGTCGAGGTCTACGATCCGTTCGAGACCGCGCAGCCCCCGTGGACGATCGACCTGCCGATGCCGGAGCCGCGCGCGCTGGTCCCGGGCGCGGCGGTCGGCGGGCGGCTGTTCGTGCCCGGCGGGTCGCCGGGCCTGGCGATCGCACCGACCCGCACGCTGTACATCTACGCGCCGCTCGATACCTCGGCGCCGTGACGGTCGATCCCGAGCGGACCTCCGCGCGTCGCGTCGCGCGGGTTTAACCAGCACCGGGCGTGGCGCGTCCTGGCCATGACAGTTCGACGCGCCGGTGCTCGGCGTCGAAGGGATCTCCATGCCGAGCACCGGCGCCGCCGATCGGACGGCTGCGGATCCACGGTCCTCGGCTCGCCCCGGGTGGGCTAGAATATGCCAATGGCCTGCCCGCGCTGCGCGGTCGAAGACAACCTCCTGGCGTCGGGGTGGTGTCGCGACTGCGAGCGCGCGTTCGGCATCTGGGGGCGGCGCTACGCCACCGACATGGTGTCCACCGTGCTGGTCGGTATGGCGATCGTGCTGGCGGGTGGCATGGGGCTTCCGTTGCTCGGCGTCCCGTGGCTGATCTCGGGGAGCAGCATCTTCGTATCGTTCGCCGCCATGCTCGGCCTGTATCAGTTCCATGATCGCCGCCGCCGCCGGCAGTTCCTGGAGACGCGGCTGCCGCGCGCGTACCTGCCGAGCCGCACGTAGCCACGGTGGGTCGCCGTGCGCCGCCGTGGATCTGGCGATCACGATCCAGCGCGCGCTGCAGCTGCGCAACCTGGCGCGGGAGAGCGCCCGCCTGCTGGTCCGCACCCGCGAGCAGGACCGGATCCTGGGCGAGCTCGAGGGCAGCCACCCGGGAATCTCCGAGGTCAAGCGCAACCTCGACGGCGCGATCCTGCTCGAAGACATCGCCGACATCGACGAGCTGGTTCGCCGGATCGAGCAGCAGAATTGCTGATCGTGCGGCCGCGCGCCGCCGATGGCCCGGCGACACGCTGGCCGGCGTGTGATACTACGGATGACATGCTGGGGATCCCGATCGCGCTGGCGGTGTTCGGCTATGGCGAGTGGGTCACGCACCGGTACCTGCTGCACGGCCTGGGTCGCGATCGGCGGAGCGCGCTGTCGTTCCACTTCCACGATCATCACCAGTCGGTGCGCCGCAACGGCGGCTACGATCCGGCCTACGAGGGTCCGGTGTGGAGCTCGCCGACCCAGTCGCGCGAGGCGATCGGGCTGGCCGCGGTCGGGCTGGCTCACCTGCCGCTGCTGGCGATCGCGCCGTTCTACACCTCGACGATCTGGTACTGCCTCTACCGTTACCGGCGCGACCACCGCCGCGCGCACCTCGATCCCGCGTGGGCGCGCGATCACCTGCCGTGGCACTACGATCACCACATGGGCGATCAGGACAAGAACTTCGGCGTGGCGTGGTCGTGGTTCGACGTCCTGGCCGGGACCCGCGAGATCTTCGTCGGCACCGACCGCGAGCGCGTCGGGCACGCCCGGTGCGTCGCGCGGTCGCAGACCGCCTCGGCCGGCGCGGCGCTGCGCGCCCAGCGCCGGAGCCCGCTGCGCCGCCTGCTCGGCCGGGCAGCGCTGCGCGCCGGCTGATCCATCGACGAACGTCAACGTCGACGGGACCCAGGTCGGCTCATAGATCCTCATTCATTCAGGTGTTCCGCATGTGTTCAGCCGCGGGTCGGCGGCGATGCGATGGTCTTGGCGATCGCGTCCTCGGACGTGGCGGCGACCGGCCGCAGGTCGGTGCGCCCCGGCATGATGACCTGGACCTCGCTGTCGGCCGCGGCGGGCACCGGGGGCGCCGGCCGGTACGCCCGCCACCACGCCTCGGCGTGCTCGGCGGTCCACACGGCCTCGGCGGGGATGGCGATCGCGCGCAGGCTCGCCGCGAGGGCGCGCGCATCGGCCGGCCGATCGGCGGCGTCCTTGGCGAGGCACGCGGCGATCACCGCCTCCAGCGCCGGTGGGCAGTCGCCCGGCATCGCCGCCGTCAGGCTCGGGACCGGCTCGTAGATGTGGCGGTGCAACAGCCGGGCGTCGGCGGCCTCGCGCGGGAACAGCTCGGCGCCGGTGAGCAGCCACCACGCGCAGCAGCCCAGCGCGTAGAGATCGGCGCGGCCGTCGAGCGGCATGCCGAGGATCTGCTCGGGGGGCATGAACCCGGGTGTGCCGAGCATCGCGCCGATCTGGGTCAGCTTCGGGGTCGGCCCGGCGATCGCGGCCGAGGCGATGGCCGAAGCCTGGATCGGCGCGGGCGGCGCGCCGGGGTCGTGGACGGTCTGGACGATCCCGAAGTCGAGCAGCTTGAGGATGTCGACCTCGTCGGCGGCGCGGCACAGGAACAGGTTGGGCGGCTTGATGTCGCGGTGGAGCAGGCCGGCGTCGTGGGCCTCGGCGAGCGAGGCGCAGGCCTGGATCAGCAGCGGGATCACGCGCCCGGGGGCCTGCGGGCCGTGGCGCAGGACCAGCGACTCGAGGTCGAGTCCGTCGAGCAGCTCCATCACGTAGTAGAACACGCCGAGCTCGGTGACGCCGTAATCGTAGATCGCGATGGTGTGGCGCGATCGCATCGACGCCAGGGTCTGGGCCTCGCGGCGGAACCGCTCGAGGACCTCGTCGGCCGAGCTCGGGTCGCGCATCGCCTCGGGGCGGATCAGCTTGATCGCCGCGGACCGCGCGAGCAGCCGGTGCTCGGTGCGCCACACCTCGCCCATGCCGCCGGCGCCGAGCCGGGCGACCAG
>DATAPF010000393.1:0-1736 GCA_036265355.1 Kofleriaceae bacterium
CTCGAGCAGGATCGGGATCGGCGAGAACAGCCGGAACACGTCGAGCAGCTCCTCGTACGCCGTGTAGTCGGGCAGGAAGTGGCCGAGGTTGATGTGGCCGAGCGACGCGGCGACCCGGGTCAGCGCCGAGCGGCCGCCGCCCGACACCGCGACGTTCTCGGCGCTGTACTTGCTGCCCAGGCCGCGCCGGAACAGCTCGTTGTAGAACCCGGCGATCGCCTCGCGCAGCTCCCACAGCCCGGCGACCGGAGCGTACTCGTGGTCGCCGTCGCGGATCGGCAGCTCGGAGATCCGCGGCGGCGCGCCGGGCAGCGCCTCGCTCTCCGGCATGCCCTGGCCGAGGTTGCACCAGTCCTCGGACGCGGAGGAGTAGCCCCGGCGCTGCGCCTCGGTGGTCACGTAGATCACCCCGGTGCGCGGCACCTCGCGGAACGCGGCAAAGCTCGGTGCGGCGGCCTCGGGCTCCCCGGTGGTCTTGCTGCGCGGCAGCGTCGTCACGCCGGGCAGGGTAACACCGCGGCTCTCGCTGTGCCGCATTCGCAGGTCCGGGGGGCGGACGCCGCGGGACGGTGAGAGTTTCCCCCGATCGACCCGGTGCCCCGCGTCCTGTGTGCTAGCGTGAGGCGTGTCCGTCTGGCAGGGACTCGCAGGCCAGGAACGCGCGGTGGCCCAGCTGCGCCGCACCATCGAGCGCGGTCGGGTGCCGCACGCCTACCTGTTCTCGGGGCCGCCCGGCGCGCCGCTGGTCGACGCCGCCACCGCCCTCGCGATGGCCCTGTCGTGCCAGCGCCACCCCGGCGAGGGCTGCGATGCCGACCCGGCGGGGCCCGGCGGCGGCGATGCCGAGGACGCCGGGATGTGCGTGGCCTGCGCCAAGATCGCGTCCGGCATTCACCCCGATGTGGTGACGCTGATTCGCGAGGGCGCGGCGAACATCGTGCCGATCGAGAGCGTGCGCAGCCAGGTGATCGCGCGGATCGGGTTCCCGCCGCACGAGGGGCCGGTGCGGGTGTTCATCGTCGAGGAGGCGACCGCCCTGGCGCCGCCCGCCGCCAACGCGCTGCTCAAGACCCTGGAGGAGCCGCCCGGCCGCGCGATGTTCGTGCTGTGCACGACCGCGCCCGATCAGCTGCTGCCGACGATCCGCAGCCGCTGCCAGCGGGTCCGGTTCGCCGCCGGATCGGCGCTGCCCGCCGACGCCGACCCGGCGCGCGCGGAGCGGGTCGCCGCGCTCGGCGCCGAGCTCGCCGGCGACGTCCACGACGGCTCGCTGTCGGCCCGGATCGCCGAGGCCAAGGGCGACGCCGCCCCGGTGCTGGTCGCCGCGGCGCGCGCGCTCCACGTCCGCGCCCACGCCGCCGCCCGCGCGGGCGACCTCGAGGTCGCGCAGCGCGCCGGCTCGCGCGCCCAGGCGATCCTCGCCTGGCACATCCCGATCGCGATCCACAACGCGAACCCCCAGCTCGCGATCGAGGCGCTGATCGCCCAGCTGCGCGAGTTCCCCGAGGTCGGCGCGCGATGAGCTCGTCCGGCGACGCGCCCGATCCGCTCGGCGGCGAGCACGCGCCGCCGGGGGGCGACGGCGGCGACGGTCCGGACCTCGAGGACGCGGGCGATGGCGGCGATACCGGGGATGCCGGGGACTCGGAGGACGCCGGCGACGCGCCGGGCGACTCCGGCGCGGCCGGCGCGGGAACCGGCGAGGCAGCGCCCCGCCGGCGCAGGCGGCGCAGGCG
>DATAPF010000394.1:0-15514 GCA_036265355.1 Kofleriaceae bacterium
GGTGCTGTTCCTGCTGGGCGCCGCGCTGGTCGCCGGGTACGCGCTCAACCGGACGATCCTCGGCCGCTACACCTTCGCGCTGGGCTCCAGCGAGGAGGCCACGCGGCTGTCAGGAGTGCCGGTGGTGGCCTGGAAGATCGCGGTCTACGCGGTGTCCGGCCTGTTCGCAGGCCTGGCCGGGCTGCTGATGGCGGCGCGGCTCGACTCCGCCCAGCCGTCGCTCGGGTTTGGCTACGAGCTCGAGGCGATCGCCGCGGCGGTGATCGGCGGGACCTCGCTCAGCGGCGGCGAGGGCACGATCCTCGGCACCGTGATCGGTGCATTCCTGATCAGCATCCTGACCAACGGCCTGCGCATCCTGTCGGTCTCTCAGGAGTGGCAGATCGTGGTGACCGGCGTGATCGTCGTGGTCGCCGTCTATCTCGATATCGTCCGCCGCCGCACCCAGGAGCGGGCATGACAGGCAATCAGCCACCAAGGAGACTCCCGATGAAGACAAGGACCCTTCTCCCGATCGCCGCGATGTTCGCCACGCTGGTCGCCGGCCGTCTGGCCCGGGCCGAGCCCTACATCCCGGTCATCTCCAAGGGCTTCCAGCACCAGTTCTGGCAGGCGGTGAAGCTCGGCGCCGAGAAGGCGGCCAAAGAGCTCAAGGTCCGCATCACGTTCGAGGGACCGGAGAACGAGTCGCAGGTCGACAAGCAACTCGAGATGTTGCAGACCGCGCTGGCCAGGAAACCCCAGGCGATCTGCTTCGCGGCGCTCGATTCCAAGGCCGCGATCCCGCTGCTCAAGAAGGCACAGGCGGCCAAGATCCCGGTGGTGGGCTTCGACTCCGGGGTCGACAGCGACATCCCGGTGGCGACCGCGGCGACCGACAACGTCGCGGCGGCGGGCTTTGCCGCCGACAAGATGGCGGAGCTGATCGGCGATGCGGGCGAGGTCGCGCTGGTGGTTCACGATCAGACCAGCCGCACCGGCATCGATCGGCGCGATGGCTTCGTCAACCGGATCAAGGCCAAGCATCCCAGGATCACGATCGTGGGCGTGCAATACGGCGGCGGCGATCACCTCAAGTCCACAGACCTGGCCAAGGCGATGCTCCAGGCCCACCCCAACCTCAAGGGGATGTTCGGCGCCAACGAGGGCTCCGCCATCGGGGTCGTCAACGCGGTGAAGGAGCTCAGGAAGCAGGGCAAGGTGGTGGTGATCGGATACGACGCCGGCAAGCTGCAGAAGGACGCGGTCCGCAGCGGCCTCATGGCCGGTGCGATCTCGCAGGATCCGGTCGGCATCGGCTACAAGTGTGTCGAGGCGGCCGTCAAGGCGATCAAGGGCGAGACCGTCCCGAAGACGATCGACACCGGCTACAAGTGGTACGACAAGACCAACATCGATTCGGCCGACCTCAAGCCGCTGCTCTACGACTGAACGCCGGGGGGCGTCACGTCGGGATCGGCGTTCCCGGTGCGGTGCTCGCCAGGTAGCACGCCTCGACCAGCGCCATGGTCTTCACCGCATCCTCGACCGAGCTCACCAGCTGCGCGTCCTCGCCGGTGGCGAACCGCTGCAGGTTGGACATCGGGCCCTCGAACGCCTCGGTGAACCACGATCCGCGCAGCGGGACCGCCTCGAACCGCGTGGCGCCGCGCGTCCACAGCTCGAGCGTATCCGGCTCGCCGGTGGGATACGCCAGGTTCACGCCCATCCGGGCCACCGCGGTGCCCTCGGTGCCGGCGATGCGCAGCTCGCTCATCGCGTGGTCGGGCAGCGGCGCGTGGGCGTGAAACGTGCCGATCACGACCCGCGAGGTCGGTCCGTAGTCGAGGATCGTCGCGCTGGCGACGTCGGCGTACTCGGGGCGCTGGCTGCGGGTGGTGTGGCTGAACACGCCGCGCGGCTCGCCGAGCAGATATCGCAGGACGTCGAGGTAGTGCACCGAGTGATAGAGGATCTCCATGCGCGGGATCCCGCGCATGAAGCTCCACAGCTCCCACGGCGTGTACGTGACCACCCGGACCTCGACGTCGACCAGCTCGCCGAAGTACCCGCGGTCGAGCAGCGCCTTGATCGCGATCAGGTTCGGGCTGAACCGGAGCTGGAAGTTCTGCGCCACGGCAAGCTGCCGGGCGCGGCACACCGCAAGGATCTGCTTGGCCTCGGCCAGCGACTCGCCGAGCGGCTTCTGGACCAGCGCGAAGCTCCGCTCCGGCAGCGCCGCGAGCACGCCGGCCTCGGCGCGCCCGGGGACCGCCACGTCGAACACCGCGTCGGGCCAGCTCGTGGCCTCGGCGAGCGTGGCGAACGCGCGCGCGCCCGGCCAGGTCCGGGCCAGGGCCGCCGCGCGCGCCGGGTCGAGGTCGTGGAACCCCGCGACCTCGAAGCCGAGCCGGCGATAGGCCGGCAAGTGGGCCTGCTCGACGATCGCGCCGGCGCCGATCACGACGATCGGGCGCGGCTGGCTGGGTGGGTGCCAGCGCTGCGGCAGCGGCGGGTCACGTGGCTCGGCCATCGCGCCAGCGTAGCAAGTCACGCGGAGCGTGCGGCAAGCCGGTAGAACGCGATCGCGTTGTCGGCCAGCACGCGCGCCCGCTCGGCGTCCGACAGCCGGGCGCAGTAGTCGTCGATCACGCGCTTGACCTGCGCGTAGCTCGCCGCCACCCGGCAGACCGGGACATCGGAGCCGAACAGGATCCGCTCGGGACCGAATGCCTCGAACGCCACGTCGAGGTAGCGGCGCAGCTGGTCGGCCGTCCAGCTCGTCCACGCGGCCTCGGTGACCAGCCCCGACGCCTTCACGAACACGTGGGGCCGCCGGGCGAGCGCGCGCAGGTCGGTGGCCCACGGCTCCATGCCGCCCGCCGCGATCGGCGGCTTCGCCAGGTGATCGAGCACCAGCGGCAGATCCGGATTCTGGTCGGCAAACCGGCACGCCGCCGGCAGGTGGCGCGGGAAGATCAGGAGGTCGTAGGTCATCCCGAAGCTGGCCAGCAGCGACACGCCGCGCTGAAAGTCGGGGCGCAGCAGGAAGTCATCGTCGGGCTCGGATTGCACGACATGGCGCACCCCGACCAGCCTGCCGGCGTAGCGCTCGAGCACCGAGCCGACGTCGGGGGCCTGCAGGTCGACCCAGCCCACCACGCCCAGGATCGCGCTCGACGCGGCCTGCTGGGCCAGCAGGAAGTCGGTCTCGGCCAGGCTCGATCGCGCCTGCACCGCCACGCCGCCGCGCACGCGGCTGGCAGCGAACTCCCGCGCGAGCTCGTCGCCGAGGAAATCGCGCTGGAGCACGGTCATCTGGTCGGAGATCCAGTCGAGCTCGGCCGCCTGGTAGCGCCAGAGGTGAACATGCGCGTCGACCGCGAGGATCGTCTTCACGGGACCGGCTATCCGGTCGAGCCCGCGTCGCGCAGGGCGGCCAGCACGCGCGCCGGCGTGAACGGCACGTCGCGCAACCGCGCGCCCGTCGCGTCGAACACGGCGTTGCCGATCGCCGCCGGGACGAGCGTGATCGAGGTTTCCCCCGCGCCGGTCGCGGGGACGTTTGCCGGCGTCACGAACACGATCTCGATCGCGGGCACGTCGTAGTCGAGGTGCAGGCTCGGGTACGACGCCCAGTCGACCGACGTGACCCGGCGCTCGTCCCAGGTGACCTCCTCGACCAGCGCGCGGCTGGTGCCCTGGAGCAGCCCGCCCTCGAGCTGGTTGCGCAGGCCGTCGGGGTTCGAGATCGGGCCGCAGTCGTTGGCGACGACGTAGCGCCGCGGATGCACGACGCCGGTCGCGACGTGCACGTCGACGTCGGCGATCAGCGCCGCGTAGCCGTTGTGTCCCTCGTACGCGACGCAGGCGACGCCGCGACCGCGCGCGACACCGTCGCCGGCCGGCGCGCGACTGCGCCGCGGGCCAGCCTGCCATCCCGCGGCCCTGGCCGCCGCACGCAACACGCCGATGATCCGGTCGTCGTGCAGGTGGTGGAGCCGGAACGCGACCGGGTCGGCGCCGGCGCGCGCGCACAGCTCGTCCATGAACGACTCGTTCGCGAACGTGTTCTGGATCCGCAGCGGGGAGCGCAGCGGGCCGGTGAACAGCGGTGAGCGCACGGTATGGGTCACCACCCGCTCGCTGCGGATCGTGCCCTCGCCGCCGCACGCGCCGGCGATGCAGCCGGCGACATACGGTGGGACCGCGTTGCTGTTGTTGTTGAGCTTGCCCTTCGGCGGCTCGGCCGGCCCGATCGCGAGCGGCTCCGGCTCGTGGCCGAGCAGCATGCCGGTGATGATGTTGCCCGGCCGATCGTACCCCGGGCGGCTGCCGAGCGCCGCGACCCAGGCCTCGCGATCCCAGGCGGCGATCGTGCCGTCGGCGCCGAGCACCGCGCGCAGGTCGATCGCGCACGCCGCGCCGTAGTTCTCCCACTTCATCTCGTCCTGCCGCGTGTACTGGACCCGGACCGGCGCGCGAACCGCCTGCGACAGGATCGCGGCGTCGAACGATACCGCGTCGGCGCCGTTGAGGCCGTAGCAGCCCGACCCGCGCTTGAACACGACGCGCACGGTCTCGACCGGGATGCCGAGCAGCTTGGCGATGCAGCTCCGCGTCGGGTAGGCCGATTGCGTCGGCGACCAAACCGTGACCTCATCGGCGCGGACGTCGGCGACGGCGCACGACGGACCGAGCGAGCCGTGCATCTGGTACGGGTACGTGTACCGCGCGCGGATCACGTGGTCGCCGGCTCGCCCGAGCGCCGCGTCGACGTCGGTCGAGTCGACCGCGACCTGGTCGCGCGACGGTTGCCGGCGCAGGAACTCGAAGAACGTGTCGCGCGGCGGCAGCGCCGGACCGGGCTTCCAGCGCACCTTGAGCTGCTGGGCCGCGACCATCGCCGCGTACTGGGTGCGCGCGACCACGCCGACGAAGCTCTCGCGCACGACCAGATCGACGAACCCGGGCACGCCGCGGACCGATGACGCCTCGACACCCACCAGCGTTGCGCCCATGTCCGGCGGCCGGACCACCCGGCCGTGCAGCATCCCCGGCACGCGGACGTGGTGGACGTACTCGAACCCGCCGGTGACGAGCGCGACGCGATCGAGCGACGTCACCGGCTTGCCGAGCGTGGTCCACGCCGACGGTGGCTTGCGCTTCGCGGTCCTGCGCAGCGGCAGCTCGAACCGGCGACCGCCGACCAGCTCGCCGTAGGTCACCCGCGCGCCGTGCGGCCCCGAGATCGTGCCATCGGCGACCGCGAGCCGCGCGACCGGTACGCCGAGCCGCTTGCTGGCCATCTCGAGCAACGCCTCGCGCGCGGTCGCGGCCGCGAGCGCGAGGTTCTCGGTGTTGAAGTTGACCGGCGTCGACTGGCTGCCCGACGTCGTTCCCTGGTCCGGGGTGACCGCGGTATCGCACTCGATCAGGGTCACCCGCGCGATCGGGACGCAGAGCTCCTCGGCGACGAGCTGGACCTGCGCGGTGAAGATGCCCTGGCCGAAGTCGCACTTGCCGGTGTACGCGGTGACCCGGCCATCGGCGCCCACGGCGAGCCACGCGTCGAGCGCACCGGCGTCGATGTGCGAGGGCCGCGTGGTGAAGGCGGTCGCGGGCTGGGCGGTGGCCGCCCGCGGCAGCAGCGCATGGGCGCCGAAGCTCACGACGAGCGCGCCACCGGTCCTGAGGAAGTCGCGCCGCGTCGTCATCGCGTCCTCTTCAACCCGTCGGCGTAGCGCCGGATCGCGCGCAGCATCCGGGTGTGGGTGAAGCACCGGCACAGCACGCCGCCGAGCGCCCCCCGGATCTCGGCATCGCTCGCGTCGGGCGTGGCATCGAGCACGGCCTTCGCGGTGAGGATCACGCCGCTCAGGCAGAACCCGCACTGCGACGCGCCCTCGTCGATGAACGCCTGCTGGAGCGGATGCGGCGCCTCGGGCGTGCCCAGGCCCTCGAGCGTCACGACGTCCGCGCCGTCGGCATGCCGGACCGGGAGCACGCACGAGCGAACCAGCTGGCCGTGCAGCATCACCGTGCACGAACCGCACTGCGCCACGCCGCAGCCGTAGCGCGGTCCGCGCAGCCCGAGATCGTCGGCCAGCACGAACAGCAGCGGGGTGTCCGGATCGACGGCGATCGTGTGGTCCGTACCGTTGACGCGCAGCCGGATCGTCACCTCGCGAGCCTACCAGCACCCGGTGGCCGGCGCCCTTGTCCCGGCCCGGCGCCGTAACTATCGGTCGTCTCACGGGTCCAGCGCCCCAGCAGCTCGCCGTCCGGCGTCATCGCCTCGGCCAGACCGGGCTGGATCGCCTCACAGGCATGCGCCCCCCGATCTGCCTCGCGCCAGCGGGTCTCGCTCGACGCTGCGGTGAGTCATCCGGCCCGGGGCCGCGGCAACAGCTCGACCACGGTCGCGCCCCAGCCGCCGCCGTGCTCGCCGGCGAGCCGGTAGCTGCGCACGGCAGGGTGGCCGTCGAGCACGCCGTGGACGATCCGGCGCAGCGCGCCGGTGCCCTTGCCGTGGATGATCCGGACCCGGGGCAGGCCGGCGCCCTGCGCGGCCTCGATGTACTCGGCGACCACGTCGGCGCAGTCGCGGGGCTGGAACGTGTGCAGGTCGAGCTCGGCGCAGGGGTACTGTCGTCGACCGGCCCGGTACCGCTTCCGAAGCGGTCACAGCATGAACCCGCCATCGATGATGTATCCGGTGCCGGTTGTGAAGCCGCTCTCGTCGCTGGCGAAGTGGACGGCGACCGCGGCGACCTCATCGGCAGTGCCCAGGCGACCGAGTGGCTGGCGGCGATGAACATCGCGCGCGCGTTGCCGCCAAGCGCCTGGATCCGCCCCTGGAGCGAGGGCGTGTCGATCATGGCCGGGCAGATGCAGTTGCAGCGAATGCCCCGGGTGACGAAGTCGAGCGCGACCGCCTTGGTCAGCGCCATCACCGCGCCCTTGGTCGACGCGCGCGCCTGGCCAGGTCCGGGCCAGCGCCGCCGCGCGCGCCGGATCGAGGTCGTAGAACCCCGCGACCTCGAAGCCGAGCCGGCGGTAGGCGGACAAGTGGGCCTGGTCGACGATCGAGCCGGGCGCCGATCACGACGACCGGGCGCGGGTGGCTGGGGAGGGGCCAGCGCTGCGGACTCCAGGATGCCAGCTCACATCAGCCCTGCGCGGCCGGCATCACCGGCGCGAGGGCGGTGCGCAAGCGGTCGAGATCCGGCGACGGGGCGTCGATGTCGAGCGGATCGGCGGTGGCCTGGACGTAGGCACCCCCCGAGCTGAGCGGGACGATGCGGGCGGCAGGGAGGCGGGCGAGATCACCGAGCACCGCGACGTGGGCGGCGCCGAGGAACGTGCCCCACTCGGGACCACGGATCACGCGACCCCAGTGAGTGCGCCAGTAGTAGCTGTCGGTGACGCGGCTTGCCTGGGCCTGTGTCAGGTCGCTGCCGCTCGAGAGCATCGCGAGCGCGCTCGCGTACGCGAGCGACGGCGACCAGACGATGATGCCGGCCTTCGCCGCGACGGCACCGGCGAACGTGCACAGCGCGTCGATCACCGACGAGCGGCCGATCGTCGCGAGCTCGCGCGGGCCGATCGCGACGACCGCGTCGTACTTCCACTGCCGCGGCGGGACGCCCTCGTCGAGCGCGGCCAGCGGCGTGGTTTGCGCGAACGCGAGGAACCCGCGCTGCTCGCTCTCGACCGCCGCCCGGGTGGTGTCACCGGAGGCGACCTTGGCGACGAGCGCGTCGACATCGAGCGGCTTCGGTTTCGTCGACGCCTTCGCCGTGGCCCACCACTGGCGGAGGCTCGCAGGCTTCGCGAGCTGCTTCCACAGCGTCGCGAGGGGCGCTGGATCCGCGGCGAGCTCGTGATCGAAATACAGCGCTGCTGCTAGACCGAGCTCGCTCATATCAGCTCTTGCATGTCGTGTAGGTCTCGCCCACCGGCCGGAAGATCGGATAACCGTCCGCATCGCGCTTGCACTTCTTCGCGCGATCGTCGTCCTTGAACTTGCGCCGCACGTCGTCGAGATACTTGCGCGCCTGGGTCTCGGCGTCGCCGATCGAGTAGGTGTCGGGTTTGAACTCGATGATCTTGCCGTCGTCGGACTCGAACTTGATGCAGTCGGGCCTCCCCGACGACAGCACGACCTCGCGCTCGTCACAGCTCCGGCTGCTCTGGAGGCTGCGGTGCTTCTCCTTGCCGTACTCCATCTTGGCGCGGATCACCGGGTTGTTCGCGCCGCTCATCACGCCGTTCTTCACCCGGTCGAGCGTCTTGAAGTCGCTCTGGAGCTTCTCCATCAGCCGGTCGACGACCTCGACGAGCTTCTCGGCATCGTCGGTCAGGCGTGACGCGCCGTCCTTGATCGCGTCCTGCGAACGCAGGTCCTTCGCGCGATTGCGCAGTGTCTTGACGCTGTCGAGGTGACGTTCGACGAGCCCGACCATGTCAGACCCAGCGCGGCTCGCGTCGTCGTACGTCCGGCGGACGTTGTCGACGACCCGGTCGGTCAGGTCGCGCACGATCGACTCGACCTCGGGATCGTCCGGCTCGATGTCGAGTCGACACAGCTTGTCGACGAGCGAGTCGAGTTGCTCCTTGTCCATCGACCGCAGCTTGCGGCTCTGCTCGAGGTACCGGTCCATCTTGTCCTTGAGCTCGTCGGTCCTGGACTTGAGCGACTCGTAGTCGCGCTTCGCACTATCGAGATCACTCCGGGCATCGGCCCACAGCACGCCTGCCATCCCGCCGACGAGCCCGAGCCACACCACTACCCGCAACGCAGTTCGACTTCTCACCATTGCCACCTCCCCGTGAGCCGTTAGTCGAGCACGGATCGACGACCCGCCGCAAGTGCGACGGTTCTACTTGCGATGGATCAGCGTGCGCACGCTGTCGGCGAAGCGCACGTCGATCTTGCCGGCCACGGCGCGGAGCGGCCAGGACATACAAGTGGGGTTCGGTCGCTCCCGCCCGGATGCGGCGAGGTGCCCTGAGCGGGACTAGTGAGCGAGGCGAATACCGCTGGATGTTGGCGATGTAAGCGAGTGTGTACGATGGACGAGGTCGGTGCAGACCCGTCTCTGCGCCGAAGCGGTCGGCGATTCGGACCGGGAAGCCAAAGCGTGCAAAGCCGACAGCGAGACAGCGAGACAGCGAGACCGTGGCTGCGCAACCGGCGGCGCAGGCGGCCCCTCGATGGAGATTGACGCGGTCAGCGGAGCAAATGGCGGCCGGCGGGTGCGGAGCCGGAACTGGCGGTCGTTGCTGGTCTCGAGACCGACGCAGTTGAGCAGGGTCTCCGAGTGGTCGAGACGAGGTTGCGGATCCGGACCCGGAGCCACACGCCGGCCTCGTAGCGTTCCCCATGGCTCTTGCTCCGAATTCAGCGGAACCCGGTAGGCGGTGTCCCTGAAGCCACCGGCAACCGTTCAGTAGGTGAGGAAGAAGTCGTAGCAGGCCCAGGCTAGGTCCGCGGCAACAGCTCGACCACGGTCGCGCCCCAGCCGCCGTGCTCGCCGGCGAGCCGGTAGCTGCGCACCGCAGTGTGGCGGTCGAGCACAGCGTGGACGATCCGGCGCAGCGCACCGGTGCCCTTGCCGTGGATGATCCGGACCCGGGTCAGGCCGGCGTCCCGCGCGGCCTCGAGGTACTCGGCGACCACGTCGGCGCAGTCGCGCGGCCGGAACGTGTGGAGGTCGAGCTCGTCGGTGAGCGGCGGGGTGGCCGCGTCGGGCTCCCCACCCCCCATCTCGCTTCGCTCGAGCAGGTCGGCGTCGATCTCGTCGGGGCCGGGGCCGGGGCGCTTCGCCATCGGCTACCCCGGCCAGTGCGCGCCGCCGGGGGTGAACGGCACGACCCGGCGACGCAGCTCGGGCGGCAGGCGGGCGTCGAGGATGCCGGCGACCTCGTCGGGGCGGTACAGCTGCGAGAAGTGCATCATCACCACGTGGCGGTTGGCGAACTGCGCGGCGCGCTCGATGACCTCGTCGAGGTGGACGTGGCAGCCGGCGCGCGCGGCGGCGAGCGACTTGCGCTCGTCGAGGAACGTGCACTCCATGATCAACGTGCCGACCTGGTACAGCTCGGGCGCGCGGTCGAGCGCCGAGATCAGGGTGTCGGTCGCGTAGGCGAGCTCGAGCCGGTCCTCGTGCTCGGTGACGTCGGTGCCGCCGCGCCGCAGCGCGCCGATCTGCGGCCCGGACATGCCCTGGAACTCGGCGCGCAGCTTGGCCACCCGCCGCACCACGATGTAGGCGAGCGAGGGCACGGGGTGAAACGTGCGCACCGCGCGGATCCGGAGGTCGCCGCGCAGCGCGAGCTCGTCGCCCGGGCGCATCCCGATCGGCTCGATCTCGAGCGGGAACCGCTGCAGCCGGGACAGCGCGGCGAGCGCGGCGGTGAGATCGGGCTCGATCTCGGCCGGCATCACCACGCGCGGCGGCCGGGGCTTGCTCGACAGGGCGCGGATGCCGAGCAGGGCGGGCAGGGCGCCGACGTGATCGGCGTGGCCGTGCGACAGCAGGATCGTGTCGATCGCCGCCAGCGAGCGCAGCGGGGCGCCGGCATCGAACAGCAGGCCGAGCTCGGGCACCGCGAGCGAGGTGTAGACGCCGCCGACCGAGATCCCGCGCACCGAATGCGGTCCAGCGGTGACGGTCGTCAACATCGCGCGAGTATACGGGGCGCACGGTGGTTCACCGGCGCTCGCCGCCACCGTGAGTCAGAATTCGCCGTGGATGGGCGCCGGCCGCCGGGCCGGGGCGCACGAGCTTGATGCTAGGATCGGGGCTTGAGCATGTTCTGGTACTCACTGCTGGCCGCGCTGGGGCTCCTGTTCGTGTTGTCGGTGTCGCTGCCGGTGCCGCGCCGGATCTGGGCGCTCGCGATCTACAGCGTCAAGTACGGCCTGCTGTGGCTGACCGACGTCGTGCGCCTGCGCAAGCTGTACCTGGCGGCGACCGGCCGGGGCGCCCGGTACCAGCGGCTGACCCGGCCGATGCTGCTCCGGATGTGGTGCGAGGACATGGGCCCGACGTTCATCAAGTTCGGCCAGATCGTCGCGTCGTCCGCCGGGATGTTCCCCGACGCCTACGTCAAGGAGTTCCAGAAGGTGCTCGACCGGGTCAAGCCGTTCCCGTTCGAGGCCGTGCAGCGCACGCTCGACGAGGAGCTCGGCGCCGAGCGCGCGGCGCACCTGGTCGACATCGCGCCGCGCCAGCTCGCGTCGGCCTCGATCGCGCAGGTCCACACCGCGAAGCTGCGCGACGGCACGCCGGTCGTGATCAAGGTCCAGCGGCCCGGCATCATCGCGCGCTGCATGGCCGACATGCGGCTGATGCGGATGCTCGCCGGCGCAGCCGCGCGGTTCAAGAAGGACGCCGACCTCGCCAACCCGGTCGGCGTGGTCGACGACTTCACCAAGACGCTCACCGAGGAGCTCGACTTCCGCAAGGAGGCCGCCAACCTCGATCGGTTCAACGAGATCATGCGCGAGCTCGGCCACCGCAACATCCGCGCGCCGGTCCCGCACCACGAGTACACCACGCGCAAGGTGCTGGTGATGGAGCAGTTCATCGGCCTGCGGGTCGACCGCTTCGAGGAGATCAAGCGGCGCGGGATCGACGGCGAGTCCAAGCTGGTCGCCGGGCTGCGCGCGTGGTTCCAGTGCGTGGTGTTCTACGGGTTCTTCCACGGCGACGTCCACGCCGGCAACCTGATGCTGCTCGACGACGACACGATCGGGTTCCTCGACTTCGGCATCGTCGGTCGGTTCGACGACAAGGAGCGGCTCCTGGTCACCGACTACATGATCGCGTTCGCGTCGGGCAACTACCGCCGGCTCGCCGAGATCATCTGCGAGATGGCCGGCACGCCGCCCGGGCTCGACATGGACGGGTTCATCCACGACCTCGGCGAGACCTACCGCCCGCTGCTCACGCTGTCGTTCGGCGAGCTCAACTACGCCGAGTTCTTGCCCGGCATCCAGCGCACCGCGACCCGGCACCGCGTCAAGATGCCCAACGAGTTCATCCTGATCACCAAGCAGCTGCTGTACTTCGATCGCTACGCCAAGGCGCTCGCGCCCAAGCTCAACGTGTTCACCGATCCGCGGCTCGTGCTCGGCATGATGCAAGACATCCAGAAGGCGCGGATGCAGTCGCAGGCCAAGCGCGACGCGCCGGCGAACTGAACGGGACCGGCGCCGCGACCGGCCATCCGCGCGGCCGACCGCTGGTCACAAATCGGCGGGCACCTGCGCGGCCGGACCCACATTGCTGGCATGACGCTTCCAGATCTTCGCTCCGCCTTCCCGCTGCTTGCTTCCCTCACCGTCGCCGTCGGCTGCGCGCCGGCGCCGCGCCCCGGCCCCGCCACCCCGGCCGCCCCGGTCGCCACGCCGGTGGCTCAGATCGACGCGCTCGCGTTCGGGGTCCGTGTCACCGGCCACGGCCCGCCGATGATCCTGATCGCGGGGCTCGCGTCGTCGGGTGACGTGTGGAACACCACGGTCGCCCACGAGCAGGACCGCTTCACCTGCCACGTGATCGAGTTGCCCGGGTTCGCCGGCCGCCCGAGGATCCCGGCGCCGATGCTGTCCACCGTGCGCGACGCGCTCGCCGGCTACATCCGGGATCACCACCTCGACCACCCGGTGATCGTCGGCCACAGCCTGGGCGGCTTCCTCGCGCTCGACCTGGCGCGCAGCTACCCGGACCTGCCCGGCAAGCTGGTGATCGTCGACAGCCTGCCGTTCCTGCCCGGCGCGTTCGATCCGGGTGCGACCGTGGAATCGATGCGCGTGTTCGCCGACGCCATGCGGACCCGGACACTGTCCTCCACCGAGGCCGCCTTCGAGCAGCAGGAGCGCGGTATCCTCGCCACGATGATCACCAGCCCCGCGCAGCAGGAGGTCGCACTCGGCTGGGTGATGCGATCGGACCGCTCCGCGGTCGCCGACGCGCTGGTCGAGATGATGACCACCGATCTGCGCCCGCGGCTCGGCGCGATCACCGCGCCCACCCTCGTGGTCGAGACCTGGACCGGCTGGGGCGCCGGGCGCGAGTCGGTCGAGCAGAACTACGCCCGGCAGTACGCCGAGCTGCGCGGCGCCCGGTTCGTCGTCGCCGACACCGCGAAGCACTTCGTGATGTTCGACGACCCGGCGTTCCTGTTCGCCCAGATGGACGCGTTCCTGCGATGAGCCGCCGCGGCTACACGGTCTGCCAGATCGCCGGCTGGTCCGCGTGGGCGGCGATCCTGTTGATCTACATCAAGCTGGCGGGAGTCGAGATCACGGCAGCCGCGGTACGCACGGCGGTGCTCAACAGTGGCTTCGGCTTCGCGATTTCCCACGTCTACCGCGGCATGGTGCGCACCCGGCGGTGGACCGCGCTGCCGCTACGCCGGCTCGCGCCGCGCGTGGTCGCAGCGTCGATCGCGCAGGCCGCCGCGCTCGACGGGGTGGCGGTCGCGATCGATCGCCTCCTGCCCGTCGATGGTGCCCATCACGCGCCGACCGGGATCCTCGTGATCTGGATGATCAATTACACGATCATCTACCTCGGGTGGTCGTTTCTGTACTTCGGGCTGCACTGGCTCGAGCGCTCGCGGCGCGCCGAGCAGGCCGAGCTGCGCTACCTCAAGTCGCAGCTCAATCCGCACTTCCTGTTCAACGCGCTCAACAGCATCCGCGGCCTGGTCGCCGAGGACCCGCGCAAGGCCCAGGAGGCGATCACCCGGCTCGCCAAGCTGCTGCGGGTCGCGCTCGGCTCGGTCACGGCCGACACCGTCCCGCTCGCCCGCGAGCTCGAGGTCGTCGACGACTACCTCGCGGTCGAGGCGGTCCGGTTCGACGATCGGCTCGCGGTCCGGCTCGACATCGCCCCCGACACCCTGGGCGTGCCCGTGCCGGCGATGCTGGTCCAGACCCTGGTCGAGAACGGGATCAAGCACGGCATCGCGCGGCGCACCGACGGCGGCGAGATCGCGGTCACCGCGCGGCGCGCCGGCGGCGTGCTCCGGCTCGAGGTCTCCAACACTGCGGCCGATCCGGTGACCGAGCCGGGCGGCGGCGTCGGGCTCGCCAACGCCCACGAGCGGCTCCAGCTCTTGTTCGGCGACCGCGCGACCCTGGCGCTCGACCGCTCGAGCGCCGAGCGCACCACCGCCGTGGTCAGGATCCCGCTGGGATGAGGGCGCTGATCGTCGACGACGAGCGCCTCGCGCGCGCCGAGCTGCGCCGGCTGCTCGCCGCCCACCCCGACATCGAGATCGTCGGCGAGGCCGCCCACGCCGGCGAGGCCCGCGACCGGATCGCCGAGCTCGTCCCCGATCTGCTGCTGCTCGACATCGAGATGCCGGGCGAGAGCGCGTTCGACCTGCTGGCCTCGCTCGACGCCGCGCCGGAGGTGATCTTCACGACCGCGTTCGACGCCCACGCGGTCCGCGCGTTCGAGGTCAGCGCGCTCGACTACGTGCTCAAGCCGATCGACCCGGCGCGGCTCGCCGCCGCGCTCGACCGCGCGCGCCAGGCGGTCCGGCCGTCGGGCCCGGCGGAGGCGCCGTTCGAGCGAGGCGAGACGGCGGGCAGCGCTCCCCCCGGGATCGACCGGGTGTTCGTGCGCGACGGCGATCGCTGCTGGTTCGTCCGGCTGTCCGAGGTCGCGGTGATCGAGTCCGAGGGAAACTACGCCCGGCTCGACGTGCCCGGCCAGCCGATGCTGCCGCGCAGCCTGAGCTACCTCGAGGCCCGGCTCGAGCCGGGGTTCTTCCGCGCCAGCCGCAAGCACCTGGTCAACCTCCGGCTGGTCGATCGCGTCGAGCCCGGCCCGGGCGGCGGCCTCGTGCTGATCCTGCCCGGCGGCAAGGAGATCGAGATGTCGCGCCGCGCCGCCCAGCGGTTCCGGGCGAAGATGACCGTGTAGGACCGACCTCGTGCGCGGGTCTTCGCCACCGGGTGCCGGCTGTGTAAGCGAGCGTACGTAGGATCGGGTCGGCGCCGCCAAGCCCGGCAGGCGTAACTCCAAAGTCGCGGTGCAGATCGTCGAATCGGATCGACGGGAGCCGCCGTGAGCTGATAGAAGGTCGCGGAGGAGGACGTAATGGCGATTTCCAGCCCGATCAAGATCCGCTCGTCTCTGTTCGCCGGTGGGGTGGTGGCGCTGGCTGTTCTCACCTGGTCGGCGGCACCTGCCGATGCGCAGGTCGACACGATGACCATCGACATGGGGACGTTCGGTGGCGCGCCGACCTATCGCGCCTCCGGTTTCATCTACGGACTGTCGCAGGACGCCACGCGACCTGCGCAGAGCTTGCTGAGCCAGATCAAGGTCCGGATCATGCGCGCGGGCGGATCGCAGATCGGCTGTCCCAACGGCGGCTTTGTCAACGGCGGCTTTGACGCGCGGTGGACCTTCGTCAAGGCCTACTACGCCCGGGCCAAGGCCGTGGGAGCGAAGTACAGCATGCTGCTGTCGGCGCTGTGGGGCTCGGATGGACCGTGCAACGTGCC
>DATAPF010000395.1:0-7779 GCA_036265355.1 Kofleriaceae bacterium
GCACGGGCTGGCCGCGGTCCTGCGCCCGCAGCAGCTGCACCGCGAAGCCGAACCCGAACAGGAACGTCAGCATGGTCTGCGCCCGGCCGCGCACCGCCAGCGCCATGAACCAGCGCGCGGCCACGTCGGCGATCCGGTCGCCGGGCGGCTCGTGGATCGCGAACCGGAAGCTGAACAGCGAGTAGAGGTTCGCGAGCAGGACCCCGAGCAGCGCGAAGCCGCGTAGCACGTCGAGCGTCGCGACGCGCTCGCGCGGTGATACCGGCGCAAGCTCCCCCATGTCGGACCAGGATAGCTGGCCCGCATGCGGGATGCTCGGGATTGCGGAACCGCCGTGTTGTTTTACAGAACGATTGCAACGCAGGGCCAGCCGGCCACGCCGCCGACCGGCCAGCGCGTTGCGTCACCGAGGGACTCTTGACACGGGCGGTCCTGGCCCGGCCGCGCCGAGCGCCGCCACCAGGTGTCGCGATGCCTCGGCCAGCCTGGTCTGGCTGCCCTCGCGGCAATCGACGTAGCTTCGATATCTCATGTATGTCGGAAGCTCCGCCGTGTAGAGATAGACCGGGAAAATGATATCCTGATCGGTTTCCCGGCTGCGGATCCACGCGATGTTGAACTCCTCCTTGCACACCTTCGAGGCCAGGTAGTCCGGAGACAGCATGGCGACCACCTTGGAGCAGCGATCGAGACTCTCGAAGATCGCGGGCTGCCATGCACAGCCGACGTCGAGCTCGTTGCGATCCAGGAAGATCCGGATCTCGGGCATCTGCTGGCGGAGTGCTTGTTCCATCACCCGGGTCTCGGGGGCGTTCGCTCGCGAGTAGCTGATGAAGACATCGTAGTCGGCGCGGGCCGCCGCGCGGACGGTGCCGGTCTGCTGGTATCTCGCCTTGTGCTGCGCGAAGATCGCGGCTGCCTCGTCGGCGCTGCGCTGCGAGTACGCGACGATCTTGATCCGATCGAGCGGCAAGCCCTGGTCCAGCCAGTGCAGCGCAGCATCGAGCAGCGGGCTCAGGATCTCGGCGGCCGGGTAGCCCTGGTCGCCGGCCGCGACCAGGGGCAACGCGATGGTCCTGAGGTCCGCGTGCTCCGCGAGGATCGGAGCGAGCGCCCGGAAGATGTCACCCACGACCTCGGCTGGATGGCCGCGAACCAGCGGCTCGAAGCAAAGGATCCGGCGGAACGGCAGCCCCTCGCGCGGCGACAGTGCGGAGGACAGCCAGCACGAGAAGGCGGCTCTCAGATCGAGCTCCTTCGCGTGCGCCAGCCGCCACACCGATAGCCCTTTTGCATCCAGGGCACCGATCAGCGAGCCATACGTCGGCACATAATTATCCGGAAACGCCGAGACCACCAGCAGGTCGAATGCGTCCCGGGCCGACACGTCCGTCAGATCTCCCTGGTAGAGCTCGACGCAGCCGCCGCGATTGCCGCGACTTCGGATGGAATCCAGGAGCTTCATCCGCCACCTCCCGGGTCCCATTGTGCCACATCCGTGTCGATGTGAGATCGGGCACGCCGCCGTGGTGAACGGGCGAGCGCCCACCACCGGACTTCTGGCTATGCTCGCCGCCGTGCGACCCGCGGAGACCGCGGGCAACTACTGGAGCGGCCTGATCGACGACGTCCGGATCTACCGCCGTGCGCTGCCGGCCGCCGAGGTCGGGGCGCTGGCCGCGCTGACCTGCGACTGACCGGCGGCGCGGTTGCGGCTCCCGCGCGATCCGATCACGGAAACGGGGATTGCTCGGCGCGGGCGGCGTGCGCGGCGAGCAGCGCGCGGAGCTCGCCGGCGATCTGCGGGTTGTGGCCGATCGCGTTGGCGTGCTCGCCCGGATCGCTGCGGATGTCGTAGAGCTCGAGGTTGTCGTTGTCGTCGATCAGCTTCCAGCGGCCGCGGCTGATCGCGGTCAGGCCGCCGGGGTTGGATCGGTCCTTGATCATCGCGGCGAACGCGATGCCGCCGTCGGGGCTGTCGGCGCGCCGGCCGGTCGCGAGGTCGGCGAACGAGCCGCCGTCCAGGCTGCGGTCGTCGGGCGGGGCGAAGCCGGCGAGCTCGAGCACGGTCGGCACCATGTCGGTCAGGCTCACGGTCTCGGCGATCCGGCGCGGCGCGATGCCGGGGCCGGCGATCACGAGCGGCACGCGGATCTGGGCGTCGTACAGGTCGGTCGAGTGGTACGGGTGGCCGTGCTCGCCGAGCGCCTCGCCGTGATCCGCGGTGACGATGACGATCGGCATGCGATCGACGGTGCGCCGGGCGAACGCGTCGAGCACCTCGCCGACCATCTGGTCGGACGCGGTCAGCGTGCGGTCGTACGCGCCGTGGCGCTCGGCGTCGCTGCGGGCCTCGGCGGCGGTGGTGGTCCAGTTGTGGGGCTCGAGGATGTGCATCCACAGAAACAGCGGGGGGCCGCCGCGGCGCTCGCGCGCGTCGAGCCACGCCCGGGCCTGGTGGGCCAGGGCCGGGCCGTGGGGCTCGATCTCGAGGTGGGCGAGGCCGCGCTCGAGGCCGGTGTGGAACGTCGTGCCCCAGAACCCCTCGCAGCACATGAAGCCGGCGGTGTCGTAGCCGCCGGCGCGCATCCGCTCGGCGAGCACGACGTGGCGCGGATCGATCCGCAGCGCCCAGCCGACGACGCGGCCGCGCACGCGGTCGGCGGCCAGCCCGGTGACGATCGACGGCACCGAGCGCCGCGTGACGTTGCTCGGCGCCAGCGCGCGATCGAACACCGCACCGCGCGCGGCGAGCGCCTGCAGCGCCGGCATCGCGGCCTGGCCGCCGTACGGAGGCGTGTGATCGGCGCGCACGGTGTCGATCGTGATCAGCAGGATGTCCGGGTGGGCGGCGCCCGCCCGCTCGCGGGGGCGGAACTCGTCCAGCGGGATCCGCGCGTGGATCGCGTCGAGGTCGAACAGCGCCTCGACCGCCAGCCCGGTGATCGGCCGGCCCCAGATCTCGAGGGTCAGCGACGGCCGGGCGAACGCACAGGCCAGCGCGATCGCGATCGCGGCGGCGGTCGCGGCGGCGCAGGCCAGGCCGACCGCTGCGCGCGCACGGCCCAGGTGCGGCCACGCCGCGTGGACCGCCGCGGTGACCGCGAGGCCGGCCGCCGGGACGAGCAGCGGCACGTCGATCGGGCCGATCTGCGTCGCGACCTCCCACCGCCACAGCGCCGCGCCGACCGCGATCGCCGCGGCGCCGGACCCGGCGAGCAGGCGGCGCGGGCGCAGCAGCGTGCCCCGGCCGCCGCGGCGCCACCGCGCGTCGAGCCGGTGCGCGAGGTGGCCGAACAGCCGCGCCGCCGGCCGCGACACCGCGACGATCGCGAGCGCGGTCGCGACCGCGAGCGCCGGCACGGCGAAGCTGATCGTGAGCGGCTTGAACGCGGTGTTCAGCGCGAGCGCCCACACGCCCTGGAACATCGCGCCGGCGAGGCCGAGCGCACCGAGTCCGATCACGGCGAGCCAGCCCGCGAGCCGCGGCGCCGCGCCGTCGGCGTCGACCAGCGCGGCGGCGAGCTCGCCCGGCCGCCACGCCGCGATCACGCCGCGCGCGATCGCACCGGCGGCGAGCAGGGCCGGGACGGCGAGCACCGCGAGGAACCCGGCGGTCGCCAGCGCGCCGATCGCGCCCGGCGTGCCGGCGCCGTCGACCAGCCCGGCGGCGAGCGCCCCGGCGGACGCGGCCACCGCGCTCGGCGCGAGCCAGCGCAGGGCCGCCACGAGCCGCGAACGAGCCTGGGAGGTTGCCAATGCGGGAATTCTAGCCTCACCGCGGAGGGATTCACGCGCGGAGCACGGGAACTCCGTATGCGTCGAACATCTCGTCCCGCGTGACGATCGTGAAGCCGTCATCCAGCGCCTGCGCGATCAGCAGGCGATCGAACGGGTCCCGGTGATGCCAGGCGAGGGAACGGACGCGCAGCGCCGCCGACAGGCTCAGCTCGGCGACCTCGAAGCCGGTGCGGGTAAGGACATCGGGCAGCCACCGCTCCGCGGGTCGCGCGAGGTCGAGCTTCCCGAGCGATTGCTTGATCGCGATCTCCCACGCGGTGACGATGCTGACCATGACGTCGTGACTGCCATCTTCGAGAGCGGCCCGCGCGTCCGGCGCGAGACGAGCCGGGTCGGTCGCGCTCCACAGCAGCGCGTGGGTGTCGAGCAGCAGCTTCATTCCACGCCGAATGCCGCGGCGATGTCGGGTGGCAGCTCGTCAAAATCGGCGTGCATGGTCGCCTCACCGGCAAACAGCCCGAGCCGCCGCTTGCGCACCGCGGCCTTGTAAGGAGCCAGCACCGCGACCGGCTGGCCGGCCCGCGCGATCACCACCCGTTCCCCGCGCTCGACCTCCTCGAGCAGGCGCGACAGCTGGGTCTTGGCCTCGTGGATGTTGACCTGCTTCACGAGGGGATCTTAGCTAAGGTTAGCCAATGCGGCAAGCGTACACCGCACACCGCCCAAGGCCGCGGCTCCGGCGCATGAACGCGGGCGACGGCGTCGGGACTCAACCTGGTGCGGCCTGCGGTCCATCCTGTTGTGAGGATGCATATCTACGTCTCTGCCGCCGATCGCGCAACCTCGGGCGCCGCGGATACCTGGCGCTGATCCACCGTGTCGAACGCGCGAGACAAGTTGGCTCGACCAGGCTTCCCGAGGAATAGTGTCCGCGATGGGCTGGCTGGCCGTGTTCCGCTCGCGCCGGATGGCCGTGCTGTTCGTGCTCGGGTTCTCGTCGGGGCTTCCGCTGATGCTCACCGGCCAGACCCTGCAGGCCTGGCTGACCGCCGAGGGCCTGCCGCTCGGGCGGATCGCCGCGGTGTCGTCGGTCGGGCTGGCTTACACCTTCAAGGCGGCGTGGGCGCCGCTGCTCGACCGCTTCCAGCTGCCGGTGCTCGGCCGCCGGCGCGGCTGGGTGCTGGCGTTCCAGCTCGGCCTGGTCGCGGCGATCGCCGCGATGAGCCGGCTCGATCCGGCGCGCGACCTGGCGGCGGTGCTCGCGGTCGCGGTCGCGATCGCGGTGCTGTCGGCATCGCAGGACGTCGTGCTCGACGCCTACATGACCGACGTGCTGGCGCCCCACGAGCGCGCGGCGGGGTCGTCGGTCAACGTCATCGGCTACCGGATCGCGATGGTCGTCAGCTCGTCGCTCGCGCTCGCGATGGCCGATCACGTCGCATGGCCGGCGATCTGGCTCACGATGGCGGCGTGCATGGCGCTCGCGACCGCCGGCACGGTGCTCGCCGAGGAGCCCGCAGCCGCCGCACGGCCGCCGCGCACGATCGCGCAGTCGATCACGCTGCCGGTCGCCGACATCTGGCGGCGCTACCGCGGCGGCGCGATCGCGGTGCTCGGGTTCGCGGCGATCTACCGGTTCGGCGACTACTTCGCGCAGGCGCTGGTGATGCCATTCCTGCAGCGCGGCGCCGGCTTCAACTTCACCGAGATCGCCGTGGTCCACAAGCTGATCGGGCTCGCGGGTGCCGTCGTCGGCGGCGTGCTGGGTGGCGCGCTGGTCGCGCGGTTCGGCATGCGGCGGATGCTGCTCGGGTTCGGCGCGCTGTCGGCGGTGACCCACCTGCTCTATGTCTGGCTTGCGATCGCCGGCAAGTCGATCCCGGTGTTCTGCGTCGCGGTCGCGTGCGACGCCACGGCGAACGCGATGGTCGCCGCCGTGTTCGTCGGGTTCCTGATGTCGGTGTGCTCGCCGGCGGTCAGCGCGACGCAGTTCGCGCTGCTGACCTCATTGACCTCGGTCGGCCAGCGCGTGTTCGGCCCGCTCGCCGACCGCGTGGTCGACGCGATCGGCTGGCCCGGCTACTTCGCGGTGTGCGCGGCGATGGTGCTCCCCGGGCTCGCCCTGGTCGGCCCGGCGACCCGGATCGCCGAGCGCGGCCAGGTGGCGCGCGGCGACGAGGCTCGCCGACTCTGATCCAGGAAGATCTCCTGTCATCGGTCATCTCGAGTTCGATCAGAAGACCGGACCGATTCCCGATCTCATCAAGAGATGTGATGTCGGGTACTGTGTCTCCATGGATCGATCGTGGCAATCCTGAGTGCTGATTGCACTGGACCCGACGCGAGCGAACGACGCATGCTACGGTGGCTGCGACGATGCAGGGGGAGCGGGTGCGGGCGGTCGGGCAATGTCTGGAAACCGAGACGCTCGTCGATGTCCTGGAGGAACGTGCGGATCCGGCCGTCCGGGCGCGGATCGAGCAACATGCGTCGCGCTGCGCGTCGTGCCGCAAGATCATGTCCGCGCTCGCCGGCGGCGGAACCCCGGCGACGCCGTGGCTGACGGCGATGCCGCACCTGGGCAGCGGGCCACCACCGGGCACGCGCGTCGGGCGATATCTGATCGAGCGCGCGATCGGCGCCGGAGGCATGGGCGTGGTCTACGCGGCGCGCGATCCGGAGCTCGATCGCAGGGTCGCCCTCAAGCTGGTCCGCGGCGACGGCCGCGCGGGTACGCCCGCGAGGTTGCGGCGCGAGGCGCAGGCGATGGCCCGGCTCACCCATCCCAACGTCGTGGCGGTGTACGACGCCGGTGCGTTCGAGGACTGCATCTTCATCGCGATGGAATACGTTGCCGGCCAGACCCTGGCGTGCTGGGCGGACGTCCCGCGAACGCAGCGTGAGATCCTCGCTGCGTACAGCGCAGCCGGCAAGGGGCTGGCGGCCGCGCACGCGGCGGGCATCGTGCATCGCGACTTCAAGCCGGAGAACATATTCGTCGGGAATGACGGCCGCATCCGGGTCGGCGATTTCGGGCTCGCTCGGATGCCCATGGCCACGGGCTCCGCACCGTCATCACGGTTCGCTGCCGGCGCTGGCCCAGCGGTGGTGTCTGCCGAGCCGACACCCCTCCCGATCCTGCTCACCGCGCCCGAGGGGCTGCTCGGCACGCCGTATTACATGGCGCCGGAGCTCTACACCGGCGCCGACGCCGATGTGCGCAGCGATCAGTTCAGCTTCTGCGTGGCGCTGTTCACGGCGCTGTGCGGCGAGCGGCTGTTTGAGGGCGACAGCCTCGCTGCGCTCGTCGACCGCATGCGCGCCGGCCGCGTGCGCGTTCCGCGGCTCTCGCCGCGCCTGCCGAGGCGAGTCCACGCCGCGATCCGTCGCGGCCTCGCGACTGACCCGGCGAAGCGGTTCGCCTCGCTGGACGAGCTGCTCGACGCGCTCGCGCCGGCCTCGCGCCGCTGGGCGCGCCGGATGGCGGGCCTGATCGCCGGGGTCCTCGCCGCCGCGGCGATCGCTGTGGCCGTGGTCGCGGTCCGCGGGCGCCCGCCGGCCACCGACCCGCCGTGGTCCGGCGCCAGCTGCGATCGCGCTGGCGAGATGCAGTGGTGCTGTACGCGACGGCGATCCGCGTCCTGGCGGACCTCCGCCGCGGCCGTGTCGAGCTGGTACACGCCGCGAGAGAGCGGGATGCGCGGGGTCGCGGCCACCGCGCGAGCGCCGAGCTCACGCGGGCCCGCGCGCCGTGGCTCGGCGGCGGTGACCGCAAGCGTGCGCATGCGCTCGCCGAGGCGGTGGCCAGGCCGCGGCCGGGATCCGGCGCTGGCTGACAGCCAGGTTCGGAATGAGCCATGAACCCGGCTGCGCTACCCTCCCGTCGTGGCAGGACGGCTCATCGACATCGTCCGCTCCGCGCTTCCCACGCGCGACATCCCCGAGGACCTCGAGCGGTTGCTGGCGGAGCGAGCGGCACGGGCGCGCGCGGCCTGGCCGGACGTGGCCGTCGAGGTCGATCGCCTGATCCAGGCGATC
>DATAPF010000396.1:0-4046 GCA_036265355.1 Kofleriaceae bacterium
CATCGCCGGGTCCATAGGACTACCATCCCGGACACGCCCGGGCCATCACCGGGCTCGCCATGGCCGACCCGCCGCCGTTCCCCGACAGCCTGTGCCACCGCTGCCGCCACCTGCGACTGATCCGCAGCGCGCGCGGCTCGAGCTTCCTGATGTGCCAGGAGCCGTCGCTGCCCAAGTACACCGCGCAACCGGTGCGCAGCTGTCCGCGCTTCACGCCGAAGGATTGAGGGTCCGGCGCCGGCCGCGTCCGGCGGTCCGGCGGCGTGGCGGCGGCGCGCGGTGACTGGTGTCCTGGTCAGTCGAGTTGCTGGCGACCGGTCCGGTCGGACCATCGCCGGACAGGCGGCGTGCAACCCGGCGAGACGACTCTGCGGGCGGATCGGCACGAGGTGTGCTCGGCGCGACGCCATGAGATGCGCAGTCGCCACGCTCGCTGTCTGCTTGGGGCTCTGGGGATGCGCCGCCGGTGGGGCGGTCGATCCCGACGACGAGTGGGGGCTGTCCGGCCCGCTGTCGCCGACCTTGTCGCTCGGCAAGCTCGACACCGAGCTGCGCCGCGGCCTGCCGGTCGCCACCGACACCACGCGCACCCAGGTGTGGACCGCGCGCAACCGCTGGGAGGACACCGACACGCCCGCGGCGCGCGCCGCCGGACTGGCGTGGCCCGCCGACAGCGGGCTGACCTGGGATGCCAAGTTCAGCGCCTGGCTCGCGTCGCTGGCGTGGATCCCGTCGGTCGATGGCGAGGCGACGACGGTCGCGCTGACCACGCCGTGGGGCAAGACGCTGCCGTCGCCGATGCTCGAATGCGCCGAGACCTCGCTGTTCTTGCGGATCACCTTCGCCGCCTGGTACGAGCTGCCGCTGGTGCTGGAGACCCAGGACGACCACGGCCGCCTGGTGTACTTCGGCCACAACGGCGTGCGCACCACCGCCGGGCGCTACGCCCAGTCGCCCGAGTTCGCCGTCGCGTACCGCGACTACACCAGCTCGTCCGACTGGCGGACGCGCTGGCCGAGCGATGCTGTGCTGCGCGGCAAGCGGATCGCCGGCGGCGACGACGACCAGACCGAGCTCGCCGACGGCGCCCGGTTCGGCGCGTACCTCGATGAGGTCCACCTCAACAAGCGGGTCGGCTACTTCACCGTGATGGTGCTCGACTACCTGGGCTCGGCCAACCTCGCCGATCCGGCCAACGCCTACAACCTCGTGCCCGACGCGGTGCGGCCCGGCGACTTCCTGCTCGAGCGCTGGCAGGCGGTCGGGATCGGCCACACGCTCGTGGTCAAGCAGGTCGACGAGCTGCCCGGCGGCAGCAAGGACGTCTCGCTGATCGCGGGCTCGATGCCGCGCCGCCAGGGCCTGCGCCAGGCGGGCGAGGAGGCCAGGCTCTACTTCACGAGCGACACCACGGGCGGGCCGGGCGCCAACTCCGACGGCGTCGCCTACGCCCAGCTCGGCGGCGGGCTCAAGCGCTGGCGGGTCACCAAGGACATCGCCGGCACCTGGACCAACACCTGGATGGCCGGCGACGAGGCGAGCTGGATCAACGCCAATGACCTGGCCCGGATCGCGGCGCGGCCGGCGCGGTTCGAGCAGATCCTCGGCCAGGTCGCGCCCGAGCAGCAGCGCACCGAGCTGCTCGCGCAGATCGAGGACGCGCGCCAGCACCTGGCCCGCTACCCGGCGTCGTGCTCGGCGCGCGATCGCCGCGAGCAGGCGTTCGCCCAGCTCTACGCGCTGTCGGCGCGCGCGTTCGGCCAGACCGCGGCCGAGGTCGACGCCGCCAACCGCGAGCTCGACGACTACGTGTTCGCGCCGCTCGACTACGCCCACGCCCGGACCTGCTGCTGGGACTCGTCGACCCCGGCGATGTACGACGTCATCATGGACGCCGCGCGCGCCGACCTCGCCGCCGCCCAGACCGCGCACACCTGCGCCGCGCCGGTCGTGTTCGCGTCGCGCACCGACGGCTACCAGCGCTGGGCCGACCGCGCCGCCGCGCTCGGCCGCGCCGCCGACTGGCGGGCGTGGAGCGAGGACGAGCCGTGCCCGCAGCGCGCGATCGCCGACGACGCCCGGGCCGCGTTCGCCGCCACGCCGTACTGCGCGCTCGGCCGGTGACTTACCGGCCGGCGGCGATCCGCGACAGCGCGGTCAGCGACGGCAGGAAGAAGTAGCCGCCGCCGAGCGGGGTGACCACGGTCGGGATCGAGGTCAGCCGCAGGCGGCACGGGTCCGCCGGGATCGTGAAGTGGCAGGCACCGGCGCTGGCGCCGAGCAGCGGATCGGGCTCGCGGTGCATGCCGAGGAAACCCGGGTTGGCGAGCCAGGTCTGCTGGATGAACTCGAAGCCGCGCGCGATGCTCGACTGCAGGCAGACGAAGTACAGGCCGCGCGCGACGCCATCGTCGCGGCCGGCGAGCGCGTCGGGGTGGGGCAGGGGCGAGCCGTAGGACCGGCCGCGCCGGACGATGCGGTGGCGGCCGACCACGGCGCGCGAGTCGCCGGCGCTGCCGCCGCGCGCGTCGCGCGGGTTGGCCCGCCGGATGTGCGACGAGATCGGGCAGCGCAGGCCGCCCGAGTCGAGCGCGAGGTAGTCGAACCCGTTGCGGCGCTCGGGCGTGGCGAGCGCGGGGTCGTCGTGCTCGGGGGCGAGCGTGATCGGCGCGCCGCTGCGCCAGCGGCCGACCAGCTTGGCGGCGAGCAGCTCGGCGAGGTAGTCGGCGGCGGCCGGGTCGTCGCTGGCCTGCGCGAGCCGGCGCGCGTGGCCGGCGAGCCAGCTCCACAGCCCGGCGACGTCCTGGCCGAGCTTGCGGAACACCAGGTAGCTGCCGTTGCGCCCGAGGTCGAAGTCGCCCCACCACGGCGTCATCGGCAGCTTGCCGTAGGCGTTGGGATAGCCGAGCACGACCTCGCCGACCGGGATCGGGTCCTCGCCGGGGCGCGGCCGGCCGTGGAACCCCGGGACGTGCGGCTGCGACAGGCCGTCGGCGAACCCGAAGTGCTCGGCCTCGCCGAGCGGCCAGCTGAGCTCGGCGGGCCCGACCGTGGCGCCGGCGGCGACCAGCGCGTCGCGGTGGCGGGCGAGCTCGGCGGCGCGGGTCTCGGCGTCGCGGGCGTAGACCATGATCAGGACGTCGAGCCGGTCGGACGGACCGCCGAGCTGCCAGGTCGCAGGATCGGGGTCGGCGAGCACGCGGCCGCGCGACGCCATGCCGGCGGTGGCCTCGGGCGCCATCATGTCGATCACGTCGGGTGGGACGCCGAGCGCGGCGAGCCCGGTGGCCGACAGCGCGATCTGAAACCGGCCGTGCGTCCGCCGGCGGTGCCGGGCGGCGGACGTGACCAGCGGCCAGGCGGCCTCGAGCCAGGCGCGCGACGCCCGCGCGTCGTCGCCGAGCCGCGCGAACACGAAGCCGGCGTGGGGATGATCGGTCCACGCGCTGTAGACCAGGCCCTGGATGTCCTCCAGGTCGTCGGCGCCGGGCACGGCGCGGTCGGAGACATGTCCGGGTCGGGTCATAGCTTCCTCAGCCAGCTCTCGATCTCGTGATCGGCGAGGCCGCGCGCGAGCTGGCGCCGGATCTCGAGGTCGTCGCGCACGTTCTGCACCGTGGAGTCGGGCACGCCGCTCCACCACACCTGGGTCGGCAGCTGGTGCTCGCGCGTCCATTGCTTGAACGCCTCCTCGTCGCGCGCGCCGTCGAGCACCAGGGTGCGGGTGGCGGGGAACCCCTGCGTGTTCGACCATACCGCGGTCAGCCCGAACGCCGCGCGGTCGATGAACTCGCCGAGGTAGCTCTGCCAGCTGAAGTCGTAGTTGGAGAAGAACAGCAGCCGGTGGCGGCGCGGCTCGACCGGCCGGCGATCGCGGAGGATCACCCAGCGCGCGAAGTGGATCGCGGTGATGCCGCCGAGATCGCCGCGCACCGACCACGCCCGCGCGGCGACGTCGATCCCCGTGAGCACGAGCCACAGGGTCGCGAGCCGGAACGCGCCCGGCTTGACGTCGACCAGGTGGGTCATCTCGTTCTGGGTCACCT
>DATAPF010000397.1:0-12192 GCA_036265355.1 Kofleriaceae bacterium
TCGGTGGGTCCGGCGCTCGGCAAGGGACGGTGCGCGAGAGCGGCGCAAGGGCGACGCCCCCGCTGACGGGCCGATCACGGAGTCCGCTGCGAGCGCACCGAGCGCTGCAGCGTGGGAGCGCTCGCGCATGAGATCATGCCGTGCAGTGCATGCTGACCGACGAAGCGGCTGCCGATGCGGCACCGGTAGCGGAAGCCGGTGCGGCACCGGCAGCGGTCGCCGATGCAGCATCGGTAGCCGATGCGGAACCGGCAGCGGCAGCGGTAGCGGAAGCCGATGCGGAACCGGCTGCCGATGCGGAACCGGCAGCGGTAGCGGAAGCCGATGCGGAACCGGTAGCCGATGCGGCAGCGGCAGCGGTCGCCGATGCGGAACCGGCAGCGGTCGCCGATGCGGCATCGGTAGCCGATGCGGAACCGGCAGCGGCAGCCGATGCGGCAGCGGTCGCCGATGCGGAACCGGCAGCGGCTGCCGATGCGGCACCGGCAGCGGCAGCGGCAGCCGATGCGGCACCGGTAGCCGATGCGGCACCGGCAGCGGTCGCCGATGCGGAACCGGCAGCGGTCGCCGATGCGGCAGCGGTCGCCGATGCGGCAGCGGCAGCCGATGCGGCACCGGAAGCCGATGCGGCACCGGAAGCCGATGCGGCACCGGAAGCCGATGCGGAAGCCGATGCGGCACCGGAAGCCGATGCGGCACCGGAAGCCGATGCGGCATCGGGACCGCTCCGCCCTGGTGTGTACGCCCGCTCCGGCCGCGGTGCTATCGTCGCGGCATGGACGTGATCGAAGCCATCGGCAACACGCCGCTGATCGAGCTCAAGCGAGTCTCGGCGGGCTTGCCGGTCCAGGTGTTCATCAAGTGCGAGCACCTGAACCCCGGAGGCAGCGTGAAGGACCGGACCGCCCGCGCGCTCGTGCTCGACGCCGAGGCCAAGGGTCAGCTCCGGCCGGGTTCGACGATCATCGAGGGCACCGCCGGCAACACCGGGGTCGGCCTGGCGCTGCTCGCGGCGGCGCGCGGCTACCGCTGCATCTGCGTGCTGCCCGAGCGGATGGCGGTCGACAAGCGCATCCAGCTCCGCCAGCTCGGCTCCGAGGTGATCATCTCGCGCAACGCGCCGCTGTCGAACCCGGCGAACTTCCGCAACGTCGCGGCGCGGCTGGCCGAGGAGAACGGCTGGTTCCTGGCCAACCAGTTCCACAACCCGGCCAACCTCGAGGCGCACTACGGCGCGCCCGGGTTCAAGGGCACCGGCGAGGAGATCCTCGCGCAGCTCGAGGCCGCCGGCCACCGGCGGATCGGCGCGTTCGTGTCGTCGTCGGGCACCGGCGGCACGATCACCGGCGTCGGCAAGCGGATCAAGGAGCGCGATCCCGAGGCCCAGGTCGTGCTCGCCGACCCGGTCGGCAGCTCGCTCGCCGACTGGGTCAACACCGGCACGCTCGGCCCCGACGGGCCGTACACGGTCGAGGGCATCGGCTCGGGATCGGTCCCCGGCAACCTGCACCGCGACGCGCTCGACTACGCCGAGAAGGTGCCGGACGCCGAGGCCTACGCGATGGTCGAGCGGCTGGTCAAGGAGGAGGGGCTGACGGTCGGCGGCTCGACCGGCGTCAACGTGGTCGCGGCGCTGCGGGTCGCGGCGCGCGGCGGGCTGCGCGGCCCGGTGGTCACGATCGCGGCCGACCTGTGGGACCGCTACCGCTCGACGGCGTGGATGAAGGGCTGGATGGACCGCGAAGCGGCGGCCATCACCCTGCCGGCCCCGGCCTAGCAGGCCGCGCGCTACTGGGTCGGAACCTCGGACCGGCGGCGCGCCAGCGCGGGGGCCGTGGTCCACAGCAGCGCGGGGGCGAGGAACAGCGCGACGCCCAGGCAGGTCAGCTCGCCGATCATCGCGGCGAGGCCGAACGACCGGATCCCGAGGTTCTGGGACAGCAGCAGCGAGCCGTAGCCGACGATGGTGGTGTACGAGCAGATCGCGACCGCGCCCCCGGTGGTGGCGAGCGCGGCGCGGCCGCTGCCCGGACCCTCCTGGCGCTCGCGGGTCGCGATGTTGACCGCGTACTCGATGCCGATGCCGATCGTGATCGGCAGCGCGACGAAGTCGAGGAAGTTGATCTTGAGCCCGAGCAGCGCCGCGCAGCCCAGCATCAGCATCGTGCCGCCGAGCCCGCACACGATGGTCACGAAGCCGTGGCGGTTGCGGCCGACCACGACCAGCACGACGAGGATCGCGCCGAGCAGCGACGCGATGGTCGCGCGCGGCCCGTCGGTCAGCACGGCCTCGAGCACGTCGGCGAACACGAACGACGCGCCGCCGAGGTGGACGTCGCCCGGCAGGTGCAGCGCGCGGACCTTGTCGGCGAACCGCACGGTGTCGTGGGCGTCCCACACCTCGTAGCCCGGGCCGGCCATCGCGAGGATCACCTTGCCGCGCGAGCCGTCGGCCTCGATGAACGGCCAGGCCAGCGCGTCGGGCACGTCGTTGTCGCCGAGCACGTGGAGATCGTCGGGCGGCCGCAGCCGGGCGAGCTCGGCGCGGTCGGCGTCGGGCAGCGCCTCGATCTCCTTCGACGACAACAGCTCGCGGATCTGGTCGAGCACGACCAGCTTGTCGGTCTGCTGGCTCGGCAGCAGGTCGTCGAGCGAGTCGAGCCGAGCGAACAGCTTGTCGCGCGGCGCCGCATCGGCGTCGGCCGCGCGCAGCCGGGCCTTGAGCGGCAGGACGTCGAGCCGGTGCGGCACCGCGATCACGAACGCGGCGTCGATGCCCTGGCCGAACGCCACGTCGATCGCGTGCATCCAGCGCTGCTCCTCGGCGATCGCCGCGCCGCGCGACCGCAGGTTGCGGAAGTTGTTCTCGAACGGATCGTCGGTGAGGTAGCGCGCGGTGATCACGCCGGCGCCGGCGATCAGCGCGATCGTCGCGATCGCGGTGGCCGCGAGGTTGCCCGGCAGCATCCGCGCCAGCCAGCGGCCGATCGGCGGGGCCGCGCGCGGCCGCAGGCCGAACCGGCGGGCGATCGACAGCGCGGCCGGCAGCACGATGTACGCCGCGCACCAGCACAACAGGATGCCGACGCCGCCGATCACGCCGAAGTGGCGGAACCCGCGGAACACCGTGATCATCAGCGACGCGTAGGCGACCGCCGCAGTCAGCGCCGCGGCCAGCGTGCCGGCGATCGTGTTGGCCAGCGCCCCGGCCAGCGCCTCGGCGCCGTCGCGGCCGGCCCGCAGCTCCTCGAAGTAGCGCGCGGTGACCAGGATGCCGACGTTGATCCCGTTGCCGATCACGATCGACGACAGGAACGCGGTCGCGAGGTTGAGGTGGCCGATCACCAGATCGGTGAACGCGAACGTCGCGAGCGTGCCGACCGCGAGTGACCACGACAGCGCGCCGACCGCGAGCGCCGAGCGGAAGTACCAGATCAGCGCGGCCATCACCAGCAGCAGGGTCACCCCGACCGACAGCAGCATCCCGTTGAGAATCGAGTCGTGCTCGGCGATCGACACCACGATGTCGCCGGCCACGCCCATGTCGGCGCCGGGGACGGCGATCCGGACCTGGTCGATGATCTGGTCGATCCCGGCCAGCAGCTGCTTGTCGAGCTCGACATCGCCCGACGAGAACGCGGTGCGGACGATCATCATCTGCAGCTTGCCGTCGGGGCTGACCAGCTCGCCGCGCTGGGCGGCGTCGGCCTCGGCCTTGCGCAGCCGGTCGCGCAGCTCGTCGGCGGCATCGCGCGGGTGGCTGGCCGACTCGTCGTCAAGCCCCACGTACAGCGGATTGGCGTCGAGCTTGGCCTGGCGGATCTTCGCCTCGATGGCCGCTCTGGCGCGTTGAAGATCTGACAGATCGGCGAACAGCCACCGGTTCTCCCACCCGTACTCGCGCCGGGCGTGGTCGTCGAACGTGACGCTCGACACCAGCGGGAGCCCGGCGATCTTGTCGCGCAGCAGGACCGCCGCGCGCTCCCGGATCGCCGGATCGCCGGACTGCACCGCGACCATCGCGGTACCGAGCACACGCGCACGCTTACCGATCGCGCGCAGGTCGGTGACGGAGCGAACGTCCTGTGGCAACAGATAGGAGAAGTCTGCAAGGATGCGGAGCCGCGAGGCGCCGAGCGCGGCGACCGCAGCGAACACGAGCGAGGCCGCGATGATCGCCCTCCGGCGATGCTCGATCCACGAGGCGTACCGCCTCGCCAGCTTGGCACCGGCCGTCACGGGCGCACCATGCCCAGCCCATCCCGCTTTGTCCAGCACGCGACCCTGTGGTGACAATGAACCGACATACTGGCCCTGTGCGCAGTGGGTGGCGCCAGAGGCGGCGTCGCCGGCCTCACGGTTGCACGTCCGACTTGACGCAACCGAAGGTTTGGCTACCGTGCACCACCCCGCCATGGCCCTCCGCAATGCCCCCATGCCGACGCCGGCCTCTGTCAGTGAGGGCCGGCTGCGCGTCTGCATGATGGTGACGTACGACATGGCGTCGCCGGGCGGCGGCGTGAAGCAGCACGCGCTTCACCTCGCGGCCTCGCTGCGCCGGCTCGGCGACGACGTCATGCTGGTCGGGCCGTCGTCGGTTCCGACCGACGACCCGGACGTCCATTCGTTCGGAGGGATCGTCAACATCCCGGCCAACGGGTCCGACAACAACCTCGGCCTGCTGGTCTCGCCGCGGGCGATCGCCCGGTTCTTTCGTGAACATCACTTCGACGTCATCCACATTCACGAACCGCTCCAACCGGCGCTGTCGTACTGGTCGGTCTGGCTGACCCGCCGCGTGCCCCACGTCGCGACCTTCCACGCCTTCATGGAGGAGGAAGGGCTGCTGTTGCGCTGGGCACGCAAGGCGTGGGGCGCGACGATGTTTCCCTGGATCCAGCGGGCGATCGCGGTCTCCGAGCCCGCGGCGCGCTACGCCCGGGAGGCCTGGAACCGCGAGCTGTCGATCATCCCCAACGGGGTCCCGACCGACATCTTCACCCCGCTCAAGCACCACGACCACCATCACGACCACCACCATCATCACGGCCGCGTCAAGCTGTTGTTTGTCGGCCGGATCGGCGACGTCCGCAAGGGCGCCCGCTACCTGTTCGAGGCCTACGCCGCGCTGGTCGCGAGCGGCCTGCCGGTGACCCTCGATGTGGTCGGCGAGCTCGGCCAGGCCGAGCCCCCGCCCCCGCTGCCCGGCCTGACCTATCACGGCGCGGTCGCGTTCGACGGGCTGGCCGCGCTGTACCGAAACTGCGACGTTTTTGTCGCGCCCTCGACCGGCCAGGAGTCGTTCGGCATCGTGCTGCTGGAGGCGATGGCCTCGGCCAAGCCGGTGGTGTGCAGCGACATCGAGGGCTACCGCCAGGTCGCCACCACCGAGGGCTCGACCCTGGTCTCGCCGTCGGACGCCGGCGCGCTCGCGGACGCGCTCGCCCGGGTGGTCCGCACCGATCCGGAGATCCGGCGCCGGCACGGCGAGCTCAACCGCCGCCATGCCGAGACCTACGACTACGACCGGCTCGCCGAGCGAGTCCGCCACGAGTACCGGCTGGCGATCACCGCGTGCCGCGCCAGCGCCGCGGACGCCGCCCTGCGGGTCGAGCCCGCCGCCCGGCCGATCCGGCAGGTCCGCTCGGTCGGGTCAGAGGACTAGCTTCCGTGCGCGAGCTTGGGCCAACGCATGCGCAGGGTCGGGGCGAGGCAGTTCGCGACCGCACCGACGATCAGCCCGGCGAAGATGTCGACAACCCAGTGGTGGCGCAGGTACACCACGGAGATCCACAGCGACGCCACGATCACCACAGCGATCCGGAACCACAGCCGGGGATGGCGCGGCCACACGACGTCGGAGAACCGGTGGGAGTAGATCAGCGTCAGCAGCGCGAGGCTGCAGTGCAGCGACGGGAACGCCGAGCGCGTGCGCAGCGGATCGGCGCTGTCGAACGCGCCCTGCTGGAGCTCGAACAGCCCGAGCCGCGAGTGCAGGACCGCCGGATCGAACCCGCCGTGGACCAGCGGGTCGTAGTAGCGGGGCGGGCCGGCGGGGAACACCAGGAACAGCACGAACCCGATCCCGAGCTGGAGCACCACGGCCGTGGTCATCTCGCGGAAGTCCTCGCGCCGGCCGCGCAGCGACAGCAGGGTCGCCAGGACCATCGGCGTGATGAAGTAGCTGCCGTAGGCCAGCGCCATGTAGTCGGTGAGCAGGGGTGTCGAATGTTTGGACAGCCAGACTGTCGGTTCGACACCGAACAGCGCCAGATCCGCACGGTAGAGGGACGACTCGATCGACGTTTGCCGGATCACCCCGGTGTAGGTCTCCAGGCACTGGAAAAGCCACATGATCCCGATCACAGGCCCCCAGTCGCGCAGGATGGCCCGGACGGCGCGGACGAACTCGCTGCGGGCACCCGGGTAGTTCAGGGCGATGGCGCGTCCCCGCCATGCCAGTCGGGCCACCGACAGCCCTGCCGCGATGCCGGCAGAGATCACGATCGGTCCCTCGGTCCACTTGAACGACCCGCCGTAGGCCGCCACCAGGACCGCCAGCACCGCGGCGAATGCCGCCACCAGACCGAAATCCGGTCCGATCCACGCCATCACGCGGTGCACCACGCCCGCCGGCGGTGCGCCGGGCGCACCCACGGGGCCAGTGACCGGCAGGGCGGTGGACAATGACGTCTCCGCGGCCATGGTATCCCGTCGTGCAAGAGGCGGTGCCGTGAATCGCCGCCTCGTGCTCGCGATCCGCATCCTGGTCATCTGCGTGGTCGTCGCGGCGCTGTGGTGGTTCCTGCGCAAGGTCGACTTCGCCAAGTTCGGCGAGGCGGTGAAGTCCGCCAAGCTGTGGCCGCTCGTGCTCGCCGCGGTCCTGAACTTCCTCTGCCTGTGGGGGAAGGCCGTGTGCTGGCGGATCATGCTCGCGCCGCACCACAAGGTCGGCGTGTGGCGGCTGTTCCGCTACACGATCGCGACGTTCGCCGCCTCGGCGATCGCGCCGGCGCGCGCCGGCGAGGTGCTGCGGGTGTGGACGCTCAAGCGGCGCGACGGCGTGCCGGTCTCGGACACCGCCGCGGTGGCGGTCGCCGAGAAGCTGCTCGACGGGATCTCGATGATCATCCTGGTCGCGCCGGTGCCGTTCCTGTTGCCCGGCCTGCCGTGGCAGGTCGCGGGCGGGATCGCGCTATGCGCGGCGATCGCGCTCGTCCTGTTCGTCGTCCTGTTCATCGCGGTCGGCCGGGTCGGCGAGAGCGCGTCGTCGCGCACCTGGGTGCGCCGGTTCGTCGCCGGCATGCACGTGCTGCGCAGCCCCAAGCGCGTGCTCGGCTCGCTCGCGCTGCTGATCCTGGTGTGGTCGGCCGACCTCGGCGAGGTCATGGCGGTGTTCTACGCGCTCGACATCCACCTCCCGATCGCCGCCGGCCTGCTGGTGCTGTTCAGCCTCAACCTGTGGATCGCGATCCCGTCGACCCCGGCCCAGTTCGGAGCGCTGGAGGCCGGCGCGATCAGCGCGCTCCAGCTGCTCCAGGTCGGCGGCGAGCAGGCGGCCGCGTTCGCCCTGCTCTACCACCTGCTGCAGGTGCTGCCGCTGATCATCGCCGGCCTGATCATGGAGTACCGGCTGGTGCTCGGCCGCGAGGGCGATCCGTCGAACGCCGGCGAGTCGAGCGATCCGCCGGCCAGGCCGGCCCCGCCGCCCGCGCTGCCGCCGAGCGCCGCGAGCGTGGCGACGACCACCCCGCACCCGAGCACCCCGCGGCCCTGACCGGCGCCGCGGCGCGGCCCCGGTGCGCCGGTCATCGCCGTGGCATGAGATCGGCGTCGGTGACGGTCGTGCTGGCTACCGATCTCATCCGGCAGGATCATCATGGGTCACGCCGCCCTACGGTAGTCGACGTGGAGCCCGCCGAGCACACTCGTGACCGCGATCGGCTTCGACGGGTCCATGGCGGTCACGCGACTCGCCGGTACGCGTTGGCCGAGCCCTTGGTGCGGGCGACTCTCGCAAGTAGCCAGCACGGCGGCCGGTGCCGACAAGGCGTCGCTCGATCACGTGATCGGCAACGCGATGGGCCTGCTGGTGAGCGATCAGGCCGACAGAAGCTCAGCGCTCGGCATCACCTGCAGCCGCCCGCGGTCGCGTGGGTTCGTCGTCAGGTGGCGTGCGAGCGCCTCCAGCGCGGCGGTCTTGGTGGTGGGCCCGGTGAGATCGGCGCGCACCGACAAGTCGTCCGTCGAGGTCACGACAAAGCTTTCGGCGGCGAGCGAGACCAGCGACGCACTACCCGGCGGCGGCGCGAACTTGCGCGGGCCCGACGATCGTAGCGGCGAGCGCGCCGCCGCGCCGCCGCGCAGCGCGGCGAGCTGCTGGTCCAGCGGCAGCACGAACGCCGTTTCCGGCCGCGACGAGGTGGCGGTGATCATCACCGTGTCGTAGCTCAGCTCTGCCGCCACCGCCGGTCCCAGCGCCAGCGCGCCGTCGCCGAAGCTGATCCCCGCATCCATCAGCTCGAACGAGGGGCGCGAGAGCCTCTCGGCGTCGCTGAGGCGTTCGAACTGCGCAGGGGCAAACTGGCCTTGCACCGCGGTCCAGCTCAGCACCTGCGAGCCGACCGTGACCCGATCGATGTGAAACTCGCTGACGCCGAGCGGCGGCGCGTTGCCGAACAATGCCAGTGTCTTGTCGAGTGGCACGGTGCGCTGGCGAACACTGGCTCCGCCGAGCGGGTCGAGCAGCACCGGCGGAGCCTGGCCCGCCGTCTGCGCCGCCACCAGCGTCGCCACCTGGACGGCGGCGGGCGGCAGCTCGGGCGTCCAGCTGCGAGGATCTTCCAGCGCCGGACGCAGCGCCTCCCAGGCGTCGAGCCGTGGCGCCGGCGGCTGCGCTGCGGGCGGGCCGAAGGTGCTGTCGAACTGCACCGACACGTCGAAGAGATAGAGGCTGACGGCGGCGTCGCCCCAGACGCGCCAGGGGCCGGGGCCGGAGATGTTTGCGGTGACGTGAATCCCGGCCAACACCGTGTCGCCGTTCTTCAGCTCCATGCCCGCCGAAAGGCCAGCCAGGAGGCCGAACGGCGAAAACGTGAGCAGCGCGTCGAAGCCCATCCAGCCGTGGACGCTGAAGCTGCCCGCAGTGACCAGCAGCTCGGCGAGCGCGCCGAACTGCAGCGTGTTGGAGGTGAGCGCGAAGTAGCACGCCATCGAGACGCGCGGGTTGCCACCGTCGCCGAACGAGATCTGCAGCCGCCGCAGCGTGGGAAACGCCGGCGGCGCATGGAACACCGGGTTGAAGCCACCCACCGACATCAGGAAGGTCGCGTTGTCGCCCCAGGTGAGCCGCGTGGCCATGTCGCCGACCACGGGGAAGATCGCGATCCTGGAGTCGTGGATGGTGGCGTCGAGTGAGAACAGCTTCTGATCGACGTCGAGGATGCCGAGCACGTCGAGGTGCAGATCGATCACCGCGGCGTGCGCATCGGGGAACACCGCGTTGAGCTGCCCGAGCAGCACCACGCGGATCGGCTCGGGCACCTCGAGGAGGATGCCCAGCTCCAGCGTGATGAAGGTCTCCCAGCCGATCTTCACCATGGGGCCGAAGACGTAGCGGCCCATCGCCGGCGGAAACACCGTCTGCAGATCGCTGATGATGGCGGGCGCGTTGTGAATCGGGTCGTGCGGAAACAGGATGTGATCGATGGTGTGGTGACGCAGCCCCGCCTGCAGCGCGTCGGTCACCATGGTGCGGTTGATGCCGGCCAGCCCGCCTACGCCGTTGAGGGTGAAGCCGTAGCCGAGCTGAATGGGGGTGAACTCGACCGAGATGATGATGAGGAACGAGTAGCCTGGCTGGCCGCCGGGCAATCGGGTGTCGAGGAGGCCGATGGCGGTGATGGAGAAGGCGTAGACCTCGAGGCTGAGGACGCCGGTGTAACGGCCGGTATCGGCATCGAAGGAGATGAAGCCGCCGCCCGAGACCGGCCCGGCATCAATGGCGAGACCGAGCCCGTTGGGCGGCTTGAAGGCCAGCGCCAGATCGACGGGACCGAGGTTGCCGGGCTGAAGGTTCAGCGTGCCCTTGACGCCGATGCGTTCCATCGATGCGGCCACCGGGCCGATCTCGCCGCTGGCGTCGAGGCTGGCTTCGAGCGTCAGCGCGCCCGTGGAGTGATTGGCGCTGGAGAAGCCCAGCACCAGATGGAGCGCGTCGAGCGAGATGGGGCCGAGCTCCAGATTGATGGCGATGGTCACCTCCAGGCTGCCGCTACCCTGAAAGTAGATTCCACGCTCGGGCGAGTAGCCGATCATGAGATCGAAGTGCGCTTCAATCCCGTCGGGGATGAGGTCGGCGAGGAAGCCGTCGGCCTCCGACATGGTGATGACGATGTGCCCGCCGACGACGCCGACCTCGACGAATCCCTCGACGGCGCCCGTGGTCTGCACCTCGCCGCCGCCGCGCGCGTAGAGCTGTTGCACTTCGACGCGCGAGCCTCCGGGCAGAGAGAGCAGCGTCGTCGGCACGCCGCCGGTCGGGTTGCCGTAGCGGATGCCGAGACCGAGCCGCCCAGAGGCGAGCAGGCCTGCAGCCCCACTGGCTGCGAGCGCAGTCTTCAGTTGGACATCGCCGGGGCGAATGAAGACGCCCACACCGCCTTCGAGGTCGACTGCCGCCTGGAATTCGAGCCAGAGCGGGAACTCCGAGGACAATTGTAGCGCCTCGTTTATTGCCACGTTGGCGTACGGAGTTGCCGCGAAGCCGGCATCACCGGCTCGAGGCGCGCTCGAGCGTAGCCCAAAGATCCCAACGCCCACATCCGCGTCGATGCCTGAGCTCAAGCCGCGATAGAGACTCGCCATCTCGATTGCCGTAGGCGAGGCGTCGGCTTCCGGTACCGACCGCCCGAGCAGCCGTTCCTCGGCCGCGCGGGTCAACTCCAGGGCTCGCAGAGACGCACCAAGCGATCGGAACACACCAGCGAGGTTGGTCTGAAACTTACCGATGTCGAAGTCCAGGGTGCCCCATCCATAGACGTCGGCGGGGAGCGACGCGCCATCGCTAAAGAGCATTCCGAACCGGTCGAGACGGACGACATGCCGAAGGTGGTCCGCCTCGTGCGGACCCTCGCCGGCCGTGTGCCGCTGCAGCTCGAAGAAGCCGAGGAAGACAAGCACCGCATACGCCACGCACGAGCGTTGCTCGAGGTATTTCATGATCAAGAAATCGATCAGTCGCGTGGGAAGCCTTTCTCCAAGGTGGGCGGACGACACGAAGTCATCGGTGAGCGCCATCTCGCTGGGCAAGTCGGGTAGCCGCACCAATAGCTCTTGAAGCGCCATGACCATGTCGGCGTATCGAGGCAGCATCGTCTCGAGGTCACGCTGTTCGTCCTCGGTCGATTGAGCGATGACGAGTACCTTGTCGATGACGGTTCCGAGATCGTCGACGGTCGTCGTCAGTGCCCGGGTTCGGTCGGGAAGTTGCCACCCGAGCGCGACGAAGAAGTCGCTGAGCGCCTGTGGGCTCGACCCTGCGAGGCGCAGTGGCGCGAGCGCCTGAGCGACCTCCATCAACAGCGTTCCGACCGTATCCGCCATCGTGGCCTGCTTTCAGCCGCGCCTGTTGTCGTGCAGCAGGAAGAATGTGTGCAGTTTGTAGTGGAGGATGACGCCGGTCTTCCAGGTGCGAACGTTTACCGGAAGCGGGCTGGGGTCCATTGGCGTAAATCCGATCCATTGAAGCGCCGAATCGGATCGATAGTCGTTCAGACCGTCGCCGAAAATCCCCGTTCCTTGTGCGCAGGAGCTGTGATCGGCGGCGAGGTTGGTGGGGAGCTGATCAAAGCTGCCCGGCATGTAGAACATCTGAAAGAAGTACCGGAGCCGCAGGACGAAGCCGGGCCCACTCCCTTGCGAGAAGTAGTCGCCCTGGCCATATCCGTGATCGTTCGTCCAGGCGGTCGGGGGGGGCGGCGGCGGATGGTCGGGATCGCCGAAGGTGGTGGCGATGAGGTTGCGGTCGAGCCCGAGGTGAGCGCAGAGTCGATCGCAGTTGCGAATGTTGGTCTCGGAATGAATGGCGAACGGATCTACGAGAAGCCGAGACCGCAGCTCATCACCACTGTGTGGGCGCACCACTCGGTTCCAATGAGCCTCGTAGGTGTCGAGCACGTGCTGGTAACCCGC
>DATAPF010000398.1:0-38406 GCA_036265355.1 Kofleriaceae bacterium
CGAGATCGAGCGCCGACCCGGTCTCGAAGAATACCAGCAGCGGGAGCGCGAACATGGTGAACGAGCTGCCGAGCCGCGACAGGGCCTGGCCGCCGAGGAATAACCAGAAGTCCGACCGCGGCGCAGGTCGTTCCGCCGAGGCCGCGGCATGGTCAGCCGACATCACGGATCCACTGTCTACCATCGAGCTGCCTCCCGCGCTGCGTCGATTGCCGCATCGCGCTGGACACTACTTGTATCGCGATGCATGCCCAATGCAAAGGCGAACTGCCGCGAATGGCGCTCGTGCCAAACCCCACTTCGAATGTCGAGCGACTCGTAATGACTGGACTGGCGCGCCGCGTCATGAGGCTGTGAATTGCGCCACGCTCCCGTCGAGTGGCAAATTGCTCATATCGAAGTGTCATGCGACGTCGCTGCTTGCGGTCAATGTGATGATACAGCACAATCGTCATCGATGGCGACCCCGATCCTGGACGACGAGACCGCGCTGTTCGACGTGGTGATCAATCACGAGGAGCAGTATTCGATCTGGCCGGTCGATCGCGCCCCCCCGGCGGGATGGCGCAAGGAAGGCAGTTCCGGCACCAAGGCCCAGTGTCTGGAGCGCATCAAGCTGGTGTGGACGGACATGCGCCCACTCAGCCTCCGCCGGCGCCTGGCCGAGGGCGCGGGCTGACGCTGACCGGTCGGCAACCGGAGGCCGCACGGCACCGCCGCCGTTCGCGATGGCTACCACTGGAATGCACGCGACAGCTTCACGAACACCTGTCGTCCCGTGACGTCGAGGCCCTGTGTCGTCTGGATGAACGTGCGATTGTCACCATAGCCAACAAATACCACCGATTGCCAATCTACCTTGTAACCGAACAGCGCCTGGCCGGTGAAGCTGGCGTCCTTTGCCGCCACCGGCATCAGGTAAAGCTCGGGCGAGCGGCGGATGACCTCGTACTGCCCCGTGACGCGCACGAACATGCGGGGGGTGAACGAATATGTCGCGCGCAGCGCATCGACGCGGGCGATGAACAGCCGCGACCGGTCGTGGCCGGGCACATCGACGTCGACCCAGCGCAGGCTCTCGTTGACCGTGAGCTCCAGATGGGACGTGAGGCGCAGCTTCATGGCGAGCGTGCCATCGAAGCCGGTGCCGACGCGCGCGTTGTCGAAGTCGATCTGCTGGCCGGCCGACCCGGACAGATCGACGCGCGAGATGATCACCCCGGGCGTCATGCTCAGGCTGTAGACCACCTCGTTGCGCGGCAGCAGCTTGCCGGCGACCAGGATCTGGTCGTACGCGTACGCGATCTGCCCCGTCGAGCCCAGCAGGCCATCCGCCGCGACCCCGGTGGTGACCTCCTGCGACAGCAGGTGGAAGCCGGGATCAGCGATGCGATCGTACGTCGCGAAGCCGCGGAGCCGCCGCAGCGCGCCTTGCTCGGGACGGGTCGTCAGCCCGGCCTCGCCGTGGCCCTCGCGGATCCCGACCTGGGGCACGAAGCCATCGTCGGCACGGAACCGGCTGCCGAGATCCCGGTAGAGCGCCGTGACGTCGAGCAGCTCGCCGGTGTGGATCCAGCGCAGCAGGCCGGCGTGGCCGCCGAGGTAGCGGCCGTCCCACTGGGCCGCGAGCTCGGGCCGGTCCGGTGTGCGCGTGGCGCTGTACAGGAGCTGGCCGATGATGCTGTCGCTCTCGGACGGCCGCCACTGCAGATCGGGACCACCGAGCCGGTTGAAGCCGCCGCCGTCGACCTCCCGCGTCGTCGCCAGCAGCCCGAGGCTGGTGTGGTCGATCTCGTAGCGCAGCCGGGCGATGCCGGCCCACGAGCGATACTGCTGATCGGCGGACGTGGACGACGTGGCGCCGGGGAGGATCACCTGACCGCCGCCCTCATCCTGGGCGGCGAGCGCGGTGAACGCCAGCTTGTCACCCTTGAAGGTCGCGCGCGCCCCCCACAGCGGATCGGTCAGGCTGCGCGTGCTGACCGCGGGGATCGGCGTCGCGAACAGGTCGACCCCCTCGAGGAAGAACGGCCGCTTTTCCGGATACAGCAGCGCGAACCGCTCGTTGGCCGTGATCAGCGGGATATCGGCTTCGATCTGGGAGAAATCGGGGTTGATCGTCACGTCGACGACGGTCCCGGCGGCCGGCCGCCACTTGGCGTCGACGCCGGCCGATGGCCGCGGATCGCCGTAGTGGAGCTTCGATCCGTCACCTGCCGCCGGCGTGCCCTCGTACGTGCCGCTGACGTACGGCGCGACGACGATCGAACCGCCCGCCGGCAGGTCGGCCAGGCCGATCACGCGGTTGCTGCGACACACGATGCATCCGGAATCGCGCGGCAGCTGGGTCGTGAAGAACTGATAACGGAACTCTCGCGGATAGTTGCGGTACAGCATCAGCCGGAACGGCTGCGGATTCTGCCGGGAGTAGCTGAGGCTGGAGAACGGGATCCGGATCTCGAGCGTCCAGCCCTTGTCGGTGATCTGCACCGCCGAGTCCCAGAAGAAATCGGGCGACGGATCCTCGTTGTCGTCGTTGTTGTCATCCAGCACGGCGTCGTACTGCACGCCGCGCGGGTTGACGAAGAACAGCTGGGCGGCATGGCCGCTGTTGGCCGCGTCCAGGATCACACCGCCGGAGTCGGAGTCGCGCGTGACGTTGTCGCGATCGGTGAACACGGCGCGGATCGCGCCCGGATCGGGATCCTCGAACTCGAGGCCGACGTACAGCGCCTCGCCGTCGTACGCCAGGCGGCCGCGATTGCGCACCTTGGGGACCGTGTTGTTCCCCGGGTTGACCTCGAACCACACGTCGATCGGAGTGATGCCGCTCCAGCCCGCGTCATCGAGCACGCCGTCGATCGCGATCCGCCCGGTCGTGCGCTGGATGTGCAGCTCCGGAGGGAGCATCGCGGTTGCGGCCGGCTGGTCCGCAGCCGCGTCGGCGAATCCGCGCACCGGCATCGCGAGCACCGCGAGCGCGACCGCCGCCATCGGAGATTGCACACCTCGCTTCGACACGCGCGCGACTGTATCGCTTCGCGCAGGCGCGTGCACCGGGAACTGGTCGGAATCGGCGTCCGGCGAGCTGGCCGGCTGGCGGGCCACCGGCCAGCTCGACACTGCGTCAGCGCCGTTTTATGTACTGCGCGATGCAAGGAATCGTAATCGAGATAAAGGTCACTTTCATCTGCTCACCGCATGAGGCCGACGAGCTTTGCAACTGTGCGCTGTGCATCACTACCACTTCCACAATTTGCCATGTAGTCGTGATTATCATGCTTGACGTCATCACAATATTCACTATGCTACTGCAGCTCGACGGTGACCCTTTGGCCGCAAACACGCCTCAAGATCCCCGGACTCCGAGTCTCCTGAAACGCGGCAGTAGGCGTCTACATGGGAGCGCGTCCACCGTATTCGCCGAGTCCGCTCGACTGGTCGAGCTCCATCGCGGGATCGACCTCGGGATAGGCGCACCGGACTTCGAATGTCCGGATGCCGTGAAGCAGATCGCGATCGCGGCCATTCACGACGGGCGCAACCAGTACAGCCCGATCCCCGGCACGCCGGAGCTGCGCCGGGCGGTCGCGGACCACGCCGCCCGGTTCCGCCACATGGCCGTCGATCCCGACTCGATGGTCCTGATCACGTCGGGCGCGACCGCGGGCGTGCTGTGCGCGCTGCTCGCGCTGGTCGATCCCGGCGACGAGGTCGTCGTGTTCGAGCCGTTCTACGACGCATATCCGGCGCAGATCGCATTCGCCGGTGGCGTGATGCGGACCGTCGCGCTGCACCCGCCGGACGACGCGCACCCCGCGTGGTGGTTCGATCCGGACCAGCTCGCCAGTGCGTTCGGCCCGCGGACCCGGGTCGTCCTGCTCAACACGCCGCACAACCCGACCGGCAAGGTGTTCACCGCCGCCGAGCTCGAGGCGATCGCCGCGCTGTGCGTCCGCCACGAGGTCGTCGCCGTGTGCGACGAGGTCTACGAGCACATCATCCATCCGGGCGGCGGCCACGTGTCTCTCGCCTCGTTGCCCGAGATGGCCGAGCGGACGATCACGGTGAGCAGCGGCGGCAAGACGTTCAACGCCACCGGCTGGAAGGTCGGCTGGGCGATCGCAGCGCCTCCGCTGCGCGAGCTCTTGCTCCATACCCACCAGTACGTGACGGCGACCGTGCCGGCACCGTTCCAGGCGGCGATCGCCGCCGGTCTCGCCCTGCCCGACTGCTACTTCGAGGAGCTCGCGCTGGGCTACGCGCGGCGCCGACAGCGCCTGCACGACGCGCTCGCCGCGGTGGCGCTGCAGGCACCTCCCACGCAGGGCACGTACTACCTGCTCGTCGACGCCCACGCCGCCGGATTCGCGGGAGATCGCGAGTTCTGCCGGTTCTTGCATGAGCAGGTCGGCATCGCCACCATCCCGTGCTCGGCATTCTTCATGCCGGATCGCGCCGGCAGCACCCGCTGGGTACGCCTGGCGTTCTGCAAGCCGGATCGCAATCTCGACGCAGCGGCGGACCGTCTCTTGCGCCTGGGTGCGCGTGGGCCGACGCCATGATTGACCTCGCAGCCGCCGCACGCGCGCCCGGCTCGATCGCGATCGTGTCCGGCGCGGAGCTCGTGAGCTACGGCGAGCTCGATGCCCGCGTGCACCGGCTCGCCGCGGCGCTCGCGCGCGCCGGTGTTCGCCCCGAGGTCCGGGTCGGTGTGTTGCTCGAGCGATCGTGGCGCGTGCCGGTCGCTCTGCTCGCCGTGCTGCGCGCCGGCGGGGTCTACGTTCCGCTCGATCTCGATCATCCGGACCACCGGCTGCGCGCGCTGTGCCGCGACGCGCGCCTCGGCGCGATCGTGGTCGAGCACGCGCCGTACGCACGCCGGTCCGGATCGCGGTCGGAGCCGCCGCTTGCGGCACCGGACTGCCCGGTGATCGATGTCGACGCCGCGCTCGACACCGGGCGAGACGCCGGCGCCGCGGCGCTGGTGCCCGCCGATCCGGACCACCTTGCCTACGTCATTCACACCTCCGGATCGACGGGGGCGCCCAAGGGCGTGATGGTGTCGCGGAGCAGCCTGGCGCATCACCTGCGCGCCGCGATCGAGCACTATGCGCTGCGCCCCGGCGACCGGGTGCTCCAGCTCGCCGCGATCGGGTTCGACGTCGCGCTCGAGGAGATCCTGCCCACGTTGTGCGCCGGTGCGACGCTGGTGCTCGCCCCACCCGAGCGCTGGGCATCGTTCGACGCGTTCTCGACGTGGATCGATCGGCACGCGGTGAACGTGCTCAACCTCCCGGCGTCTTGGTGGCACGCCTGGGTCGCCGAGCTCGCGCGCGGCGCCGCGCCGCTGCCCGACTGCGTCCGCCTCGTCGTCGTGGGCAGCGAGGCCGTACACCAGGCCGCGTACACCGCGTGGACCGCGCACGTCCGGCCCGGCGTGCAATGGCGCAACGGCTACGGTCCGACCGAGGCCACGATCACCGCGACGCTGTTCGACCCGGCCAGCTCTGCCGCGGGCACGGCCGCGGTGGCGCCGATTGGCCGGCCGCTCGCCGGGCGCACCGCCCATGTCCTCGATGACGGGCTCGCCGCCGTCGCCCCGGGCGTGCCCGGTACGCTGTACCTGGGTGGCGCCGGGCTCGCGCGCGGGTACCTCGATCAGCCGGCGCTCACCGCCGAGCGCTTCGTCCCCGATCCGTTCGGTGCGCCGGGCGCGCGCATGTACGACACCGGGGACCGCGTGACCGCGCGGCCGGACGGCACGCTGGAGTTCCTCGGCCGCCGCGACCGCCAGGTCAAGGTGCGGGGCCACCGAGTCGAGCCCGAAGAGCTGGAGCGCGTGCTGGCGACACACCCCGACGTCGCGGAGGTCGCGGTCACGACGCGACCGTCGAGCGGCGGCGAGCTCGCGCTGATCGCGTACGCCGTGTCGCGCGGCCCGCGGCTCGATCCGGCGGCGCTGTGCGCGTACGCGGCCGCGCGGCTGCCGGCGCACCTCGTACCCGCCGCGCTCTGCGAGCTGCCGGCGCTGCCGCGCGGTCCTCATGGCAAGCTGGATCGCTCGGCGCTGCCCGAGGTCGCGGCGGAGGATCCGGAACGGCCGTACGTCGCGCCGCGCACCGAGACCGAGCGGATCGTCGTCGAGATCTTCGCGGAGGTCCTCGGCGTGGCCGTGGTCGGCATGGCCGACCGCTTCCTCGAGCTCGGCGGTCACTCGCTCGCTGCGATGCGGGTCGCCGGACGCGTGCGCGAGCGCCTGCTCGTCGACCTGCCGCTCCGCCTGGTGTTCGCGGCGCAGACTCCCGAGGAGCTTGCGCGCGAGATCGATGCGGTGCCGCGCGCCGCGGCCGCCTCGGCCACCAGACCCGCCGCGCCGCGCCGCCGCCCGGAGCGAATTCCGCTGTCGCCGCCGCAGGAGCAGGTCTGGCTGATGCACCAGCTCGATCCGCACGGGGTCGCGTACACCGCGCCGACCGTGCTCCGGTTCGACGGCGCGTTCGATCTCGACGCGATGCAGCGCAGCGTCGATGAGCTGGTGCGGCGCCACGAGATCCTCCGCACGACCTTCCCGGCGATCGACGGCCGGCCGGTCCAGCGCATTCACCCCCCGGCCCCGCTGCCGATCGAGCTCGCCGATCTGTCGGCGCTGCCCGAGGCCGAGCGCACCGCCGCGGCCGATCACCGGATCGCCGTGGAGCTGCGCCGGCCGTTCACGATCGACGAGCTGCCGCTGCTCCGGTTCCACGTGATCCGGCTGCGCACCGACCACCACCTGATGGTCGTGGTCGAGCACCACCTGGTCCACGACGGCTGGTCGACCAACGTGCTGTTCGGTGAGCTGTTCGCGCTGTACGCCGCGTTCGCCCGAGGGCTGCCGTCCCCGCTCGCCCCGCCCGCGCTGCAGTTCGCCGACTTCGTGCTGTGGCACCGCGGCTGGCTCGACGGCGGCGGGGGAGAGCGCCAGCTCCGCTACTGGACCGACAAGCTGGCGGGCGGACCGACGCACATCGCGCTGCCGACCGATCGCGCGGCCGGCGCCCCGTCGGGCGCGGACCAGGCACGGTTTCGCGGCAGCGCGCTGCGACGGCAGCTGCCGCCCGCGCTGTGTGCGCGGCTCCACGAGCGCTGCCGGCTCGAGGGCGTGACCCCCTACGTGATGCTGCTCGCGGGCTACGTGACGGTGCTGCATCGCCACGCGCGCCAGCGCGATCTGATGATCGGCACCGGCATCGCCAACCGGCGATGGCCCGAGGTCGAGGGCATGCTCGGCATGATCATCAACACGGTCGTGCTGCGCGCCCAGGTGGCGCCGCGGGCCACGTTTCGCGATCTGCTGTACCAGCTGCGCGCATTGACCTGCGAGGCCGCGGATCACCAGGATCTGCCGTTCGAACGCATCGTCGAGGCGCTCCAGCCCGAGCGCGTGCCGGAGCGGAACCCGATCTTCCAGGTGATCTTCGGCCTCCACGACGCGCCGTTCGCGCCGGTCGAGCTGCCGGGTCTCGCGTGGAGCATCCTGGAGTCGCCGAGCAACGGTTCGGCCAAGTTCGATCTCGGGTTGATCGTGATCCCGCGGCCGGAGCCGGCCGAGGCGCATACCGGCTGGCGGCCCGCGCTCGGGACCGATGGCTTCACGCTGATCTGGGAGTTCCGCACCGATCGGTTCGCGCCGGAGACGATCGAGCACATGCACCACCAGCTGTGCGCGGCGCTCGACGCGGCGCTGGCGGATCCCGCGCAGCCGGTCTCCCGGCTCACACTCACCAGCTCCGCTGAGCGCGCGCGCCAGCTCGCGGCGTGGAACGCGACCGCCACGGCCTACCCACGCGATCGCCGGATCGACGAGCTGTTCGCCGCATGCGCCGCGGCGAGCCCCGCCGCGCGGGCGGTCAGCGACGACGCCGGCACGCTTAGCTACGGCGAGCTCGACGAGCGGGCCAGCCGCGTCGCCCACCTGCTGCGCGCGCGGGGCGTCCGGCCGCGCGACGTGGTGGCGCTGTGCAGCGCGCGCTCGACCGACATGGCCGTGGCGCTGCTCGGCATCCTGAAGGCCGGCGCCGCATACCTGCCGCTCGATCCCGCGTACCCCGCCGAGCGCCTCGCGCTGATGATCAGCGACTGCGCCGCGTCGGTCGTCGTGGCGACCACCGATCCGACCGCGTTCGCGCTGCCCGCCGGGCTGACCATCGTCGAGCTCGACCGCGCCGCCGAGCTGGCAAACCAGCCCGCGGTCGCTCCGCCGTGCCCGACCGGCGCCGATGACGTCGCGTACATCATGTACACGTCGGGCTCGACCGGCCAGCCCAAGGGTGTCGCGGTACCCCACCGCGCGGTCGTCCGCCTGGTCCAGAACACCAACCACGTCACGGTCGAGCCCAGCCAGCGCATGCTGCAGATCTCGCCGCTGACGTTCGACGCATCGACGATCGAGATCTGGGGCGCGCTGCTGAACGGCGCCGAGCTGGTCGTGGTGCAGACCGACACCGTGCTGGCGCCCGGCGGCCTCCACGCGGTGATCCGCGCGCGCGGCCTGACGACGATGTTCATCACCACCTCGCTGTTCGATCAGCTGATCGACGATCGCCCCGATACGTTCGCCCCGGTGAGCGATCTGATGATTGGCGGCGAGGCGATGAGCATCGCGCCGGTTCGCCGGGCGCTCGCCCACGGCCCGCCGCGCCGGCTGCTCAACGCCTATGGCCCGACCGAGGCGACCGGGCTCAGCGCCTGGCACCTGGTCGACGCAGTGCCCGACGACGCCGCGCGGATTCCGATCGGCGGCGCGCTGGCGAACACGACGCTCTACGTGCTCGACAGCGACCTGATGCCGGTGCCGGTCGGCGTGCCCGGCGAGCTCTACATCGGCGGCGACGGGCTTGCCGATGGCTACGTCCGCCGGCCCACGCTGACCGCCGAGCGCTTCATCCCCGATCCGTTCAGCGGCCGGCCCGGCGCGCGGATGTACGCCACCGGCGATGTCGTGCGCACGCGCGCAGACGGCGCGATCGAGTTCCTGGGCCGCGCCGACGATCAGGTCAAGATCCGAGGCCACCGCATCGAGCCCGGTGAGGTCCAGGCGGTGCTGGCGCAGCATCCCGAGGTCGGCGGCGCGATCGCGCTGGTCCGCGAGCGATCGTCCGGCGACAAGGAGTTGATCGCGTTCGCGACCGGCCGCCCGGGCGCGCCGGCGCCGTCGCCCGATGCGCTGCAGTCCTGGCTGGGCAACCGGCTGCCGTCGTACATGCGGCCGGCGGCGATCGCGGTGCTCGACGAGTTCCCGGTCAACGCGCACGGCAAGGTCGACCGCGGCGCGCTGGCCGCCCGGCCGATCGAGCCGGCGCCGCACGGTGAACCGACCGACGCCCTGGCGACCACCCCGACGCAAGCCGCGATCGTGCAGATCTGGCGCGAGCTGCTCGAGATCCAGGCGGTCGGCCTCGAGGACGACTTCTTCGGCTGCGGCGGCAACTCGCTGCAGGTCATGCAGCTGATCGCGCGCGTCCAGCAGCAGCTCGGCGTCGCGCTCGCGGTGCACCATGTGTTCGGCGCGCCGACGGTGGCCGCGATGGCCGATGCGGTCGACCGCGCGGTCGCCGAGGCCGAGCGAGCCCGGCTGCTCGCGCTGGTCGGCTCGCTCGAGGAGCTCAGCGACGACGACGCGCACCGCCTGCTGGACAAGTCATGACCGACCTGGACGATCGGATCGCCCGGCTCAGCCCGGCCAAGCAGGCGCTGCTGCGGCAGCTCGCGGGCCAGCAGGTTCCCGACGCGCAGACCGCGCCGACCATCCCGCGCCGACCACCCGACGCCGCGCCGGCGCCGCTGTCGTTCGCGCAGCAGCGGCTGTGGTTCCTGGACCAGCTCGAGCCAGGCACCGCGCGCTACCACATCTGTCGCCGGTTCCAGCTCGCGGGGCCGCTCGACGTCGGTCGGCTCGTCGCGGCGCTCGACGCGCTGGTCGCGCGCCACGCGATCCTGCGCACCACGTTCGAGCTCCGGGATCACGCCGCCGTCCAGGTGATCGCGCCGGCGCGCTCGCTCGGCGTCGCGCTGGAAGACCTGTCGCGACACGCGCCGGAACACCGTGCCGCGCAGGTCGATGCGATCGCCGCCGGCGAGGCGCGGCGGCCGTTCGACCTGGCGCGCGAACCAGGGTTCCGGGTCCGGCTGCTACGGCTGGCCGCGCACGACCACGCGCTCGTCGTGGCGCTTCATCATGCGGTGGCCGACGGCTGGTCGCTGGGCGTGTGGCAGCGCGAGCTGATCGCGCTGTACCGCGACCCGGCTGCGCTGCCGGCGCCGGCCGTGGGCTACGTCGACTACGCCGACTGGCAGCGCGGCCAGGCGACGACGCCGGCGTTCCACGAGGCCGTCGCGTTCTGGCGCGACGAGCTCGCCGGGGCGCCGATCCTCGACCTGCCCGCCGATCGCGCGCGCCCGGCGATCGCGACCTCGGCCGGCGCCGTCCACCGCCACGTGCTCCCGGTGGACCTCACGGAGGGGGTGCGCGCGGTGGCCCGCCGCGAGGCCTCGACCCCGTTCATGATCCTGCTCGCCGCGTGGCAGGCGGTGCTGCACCGGCTGACCGGCGAGCGCGATCTGGTGATCGGCACCCCGGTGGCGAACCGATCGCGGGTCGAGCTCGAGGGTGTCATCGGCTGCATCACCAACACCGTCGCGCTCCGCACCCAGCTCGCCGGCGCGCTGTCGTTCCGCGAGCTCGTCGGCCGCGTGCGGGCGAGCTGCGCGCGTGCGTTCGGTCATCAGCACGTGCCGTTCGAGGCCGTGGTCGAGGCAGTCAAGCCCGATCGCAGCCTGGCGCACTCGCCGCTGTTCCAGGTGATGTTCTCGCTGACCCGGCGCGAGCCGGATGCGATCGACGTCGAGCCGAGCGGCCCGGCAAGCCCCGGGCTGCGGATGACGCGGACGACCCTCGATACCGGGGCGGCCGCGTTCGAGCTCACGCTGCTGGTCGAGGACACCGGCGACCGCTTCGAGATCGAGGCCGAGTACCTGCGCGAGGTGTTCGAGCCCGACACGATCGCGCGCTGGCTGGACAGCTACGGGCACCTGCTCGCCGCGGTGATCGCCGATCCCGAGCTCCGGCTCGACGCGGCGCCGCTGCTCGATGCCGAGCAGGCGCGCTGGCTCCGGCAACGCGCCGGCCATGCGCTGTGCGAGGTCGCACCGGGCGCAGCGCTCGCGCCGGTCCACGACCAGATCGCGCGGATCGCCGCGGCCACGCCGGACGCGATCGCGCTCGAGGACCCCGGCCAGCCGATCAGCTTCCGCGAGCTCGACGAGCGCGCCAACCGGCTGGCGCGGACGCTGACCGCCCTCGGCGTCGGCCGCGAGGCGGTGGTCGGCGTGATCGCGGCGCGATCCTGCGAGACGGCGATCGCGCTGCTCGGCGTGCTCAAGGCCGGCGCCGCGTACCTGCCGATCGATGCCGCCAGCCCCGCCGACCGGATCGCGCGGCTGCTCGCCGACGCGAGGGTCGCCGCGCTGGTGTGCGATCCGGCGCGCGCAGGGCTCGCCGCCGCGCTACCTCGCTGCGCGGTGCCGCCGGCCGTGGAGCGCGATGTCCGGCCTCCGGACACCGGGACCGTCGATCCGGATCAGCTCGCGTACGTCATCTACACCTCGGGCTCGTCGGGCCGGCCCAAGGGCGTGCAGATCAGCCACGCGTCGCTGGCCCGCCACGTCTCGGCGGTGATCGCGCAGTACGGGCTGACCGCGGCCGATCGCGTGCTGCAGTTCGCGTCGCCGAGCTTCGACGTGGCGGTCGAGGAGCTGTTCCCCACCTGGTGCGCCGGCGCGCGCGTCGTGGTTCCTCCCGCCGAGCCCGCCGGCCCCGACGGATCGATCGAGCAGTTCACCCGACTGGTCGACGACGCGGCGATCACGGTGCTCAACCTCCCGGCGAGCTACTGGCAGAGCTGGCTGGTCGCGCTCGGCGATCCAGGGACCGCGGTCCCGCGATCGCTGCGGCTGATGATCGCCGGCAGCGAGCCGGTCAGCGCCGCCGACGTCGCACGGTGGCGCGCGCTGGCGCCGCCCACGATCCGGCTGGTCACCGCCTACGGCGTCACCGAGGCGACGATCACGGCGACGATCCACCCGGCGCAGGGCTCGCTCGACGAACAGCCGCTCGATCCCGGACGGCCGGTCGCGATCGGCGCCCCCCTGCCAGGGACCGAGGCGTTCGTGCTCGACGACCGGCTCGGGCTCGCGCCGATCGGCGTGGTCGGCGAGCTCTACCTCGGCGGGCCGGGGCTCGCGCGCGGTTACCTCGGCCAGCCGGCGCTCACCGCAGAACGCTTCGTGCCGCACCCGTTCAGCGACGTCCCCGGAGCGCGGCTGTACCGCACGGGCGACCGGGCACGCGTCCGCCGCGACGGCAGCCTGGAGCTGCTCGGGCGATCCGACGACCAGATCAAGCTGCGCGGTTACCGCATCGAGCCCGCCGAGATCGAGGCGGCGCTGCTCGAACATCCCCGGATCGCCGCGTGCGCCGTGGTCGCTCGCGCGCTGGCCGGCGGCCGGCAGCTGGTCGCGTACGCAGTCGGCGATGTCGATCTCGGCGAGCTCCGCGCGCACCTGCAGCAGCGCCTGCCCGCCCACATGGTGCCGGCCCGCATCCTCGCGCTGCCCGCGCTGCCACTGCTGCCCGGCGGCAAGGTCGCACGCGCCGAGCTCCCCGCACCGGACGATGCGGTCGCCGCGCGCAGCTACACCCCGCCGCGCACCCCGGACGAGGATCTGCTCGCCGGGCTGTGGGGCCAGCTGCTCGGCGCCCAGCGGGTCGGACGCGACGATCACTTCTTCGAGCTCGGCGGGCACTCGCTGCTCGCGCTGCAGCTGGTCTCGCGGGTGCGCGCGCTGTGGGGCATCGAGCTGCCCGTGCGCGCGGTGTTCGAGGCCCCGACGCTCGCGGGGCTCGCCGAGCGGCTCGCCGGACTGCGGCGCGCCACCTCGATCGCCGGTCCGCCCGGGCCTGCGCTGGAGCCGGCGGTGCGGGACGCGCTGCTGCCGCTGTCGTTCGCGCAGGAGCGGATCTGGTTCCTGGAGCAGCTCGGTCCCGAAGGCGCGGTGTTCGCGATGCCGTACGCGGTGGCGATCCACGGCCCGCTCGACGCTGCGCTGCTGGAGCGCTGCCTGGGCGAGCTGATCGCGCGCCACGAGGCGCTCCGCACCGCGTTTCCGCCCGCTCGCGATGGCGCGCCGCGCGCCGAGGTCGCCGCGGCGCTCGCGGTCCCGCTCATCCGGGTCGATCTCGCCGACGCGGCCAACGAGCGCGCGATCGATCGCGCGATCGACGACTTCATCGCGCACGAGGCGCAGCGCCGGTTCGATCTGGCCGCTGGCCCGCTGGTTCGCGCCCACCTGGTGCGGGTGCGCGCGACGCATCACGTGCTGGTGATCGCGATGCATCACATCGTCGCCGACGGCTGGTCGATGGCGATCGTCGAGCGTGAGCTCACGGCGCTGTACGACGGCCACCGCCGCGGCGCGCCGTCGCCGCTGCCCGCGCTCGCCGTGCAGTACGCCGACTTCGCGATCTGGCAGCGCCGGGCGCTGCACGGCGAGTGGCTCACCGGCGAGATCGCGTGGTGGCGCGAGCAGCTCGCCGGAGCGCCCGCGCTGCTCGCGTTCCCGTTCGATCGGCCGCGACCCGCGACGCAGTCGTACCGCGGCGCGTTCCAGACCCGCCGGCTCGGGCCGGACGTGCGCGACGCGGTCCGCGCGCTCGCGAGGGCGCACGAGGCGACCGCGTTCATGGCGCTGCTCACCGGGTTCCAGACCCTGCTGGGGCGGCTGTCCGGGGAAGACGATCTGGTCATCGGCACACCGGTTGCCGGCCGCGATCAGCTGCGCACCGAGCACGTGGTGGGCTGCTTCGCCAATGTGCTCGCGCTGCGGGTCCAGCTGTCGGGTGATCCGTCGTTCGGCGAGGCGCTCGCGCGCACGCGCCGCAGCTGCCTCGCCACGTATGCCCACCAGCGGCTGCCGTTCGAGCAGCTTGTCGAGGCGCTCGCGCCCGAGCGCAGCCTGAGCTGGCACCCGATCTTCCAGGTGATGTTCACGCATCACCCCGAACCGGCGCCGTCCCAGCTGGCGCCGGGCGTGGCGCTGGTGCCGCTCGCGGTCCGCACCGGCGCCGCCAAGGTCGATCTCGCGCTCGCGACCGCGGAGCTGCCCGACGGCCTGGAGCTCACCCTGGAGTACAGCTCGGACCTGTTCGACGACGCGACGATCGCGCGGATGCTGGACCAGCTGGAGGTGCTGATCGATCATGCGACCCGCGCGCCTGGCGAGCGGCTGTCCCGGCTCCGGCTGGTGACCACGGCGGAGCGCGCGCTGCTGGTCCAGAGATGGAACACCACGGCCGCCCCGCAGGCGCCGGGGGCCGTGCACGACCGGTTCGCACGCCAGGCCGCGCACGCCGGCGATCGCACCGCGCTGATCCACGGTGACGCCCGGCTGTCGTACGGCGAGCTCGACCGCCGCGCGACCCGGCTCGCCGGTGCGCTCCGCCGCTGCGGCGTCGGTCCCGAGGTGCTGGTCGGCGTGTGCCTGCCGCGGTCGTTCGACCTGGTGGTGGCCGTGCTCGGCGTGCTCAAGGCCGGCGGCGCGTACCTGCCGCTCGATCCCGATCACCCGACCGCGCGGCTCGCGTGGCAGCTCGACGATGCCGCGGCGCCGGTGGTGGTGACGCACGACGCCCTGCGCAGCAAGCTCGGCGACTACGGCGGCGCCACGCTGTGCCTCGACCGCGAGCCGCAGCCGGACGACCCGGGCGCCCTGGCGGGATCGAGACCGATCCGCCCCGACCAGCTCGCCTACGTCATCTACACCTCCGGTTCCACCGGGCGCCCCAAGGGCGTGCAGATCGCGCACGGCGGTGTCGCCAACGTGATCGACTACTCGGTGCGGCGGTTCTCGATCACCCCCGACGACGCGGTGCTCGCGCTCGCGCCGCTCGGCTTCGATGCCTCGGTGCTGGAGCTGTTCAGCGCGCTGACCAGCGGTGCCGCCGCCGTGCTGCTGCCGCCGAGCGCGGTGGGCTCGGCGCTCGAGATCGCGCGCCTGCTGGAGGTCCACGCGGTCACCGTGATCGCCGCGACGCCGTCGCTGCTCGACGCGCTGCCCGAGCGGGCGTACCCGCGGCTGCGCGCGGTGATCGCCGGCGGCGAGAGCTGTCCCGCCCGCGTCGCGCGGCGCTGGGCGACCGGCCGGCGGCTCTACAACGCGTATGCACCCACCGAGGCCACGATCTACGCGACGCTGCACGAGGTTGCCGGCGAGCCCGGTGCGCCCGGCGTGGGCCTGCCGATCGCCAACATGGAGGCGTACGTGCTGGATCGCCACCTCGAGCCGGTGCCGATCGGCGTCGCCGGGGAGCTGTACCTCGGCGGGCAGGGGCTCATGCGCGGCTACCGCAACGATCCCGCGCTGACCGCCGAGCGCCTGGTTCCGCATCCGTTCAGCGATCAGCCGGGCGCGCGGCTCTACCGCACCGGCGACCTTGCCCGGCGGCGCCCGGACGGCACGCTCGAGTTCGCCGGCCGCACCGACCGCCAGATCAAGCTGCGCGGGTACCGGATCGAGCTCGGCGAGATCGAGGCCGTGCTCGTGGCACACCCCGCGATCCGCGAGGCGGTCGTCGTGGTTCGCGAGGACAACCCCGGCGTCCGCTACCTGGCGGCGTATGTCATCCCGGCATCGCGGTCGGCCTGTCCCGCGGCCGGCGATCTCGCCCGCCACGTCGCGCAGCGCGTTCCGGCGTACATGGTGCCCACCGCGATCATCGCGCTCGACGCCCTGCCCTTGCGGTCGTCGGGCAAGCTCGACGGGAGCGCACTGCCGGCGCCCGAGCTCACCGCCGGCGAGGCGCGGACCGCGCCGGTCACGCCGGTCGAGCGCGCGGTGGCGGAGGTGTTTGCCGAGGTGCTCGGCCGTCCCGCCGACGCGCTCGGCGTCGACGACAACTTCTTCGCCCTCGGCGGCAACTCGCTGCTCGCGACCGGCGTGGTGTCGCGCCTGCGCGAGCACTACGGCTCGGAGGTGTCGGTCCGCACGCTGTTCGAGGCACCGACGATCCGGCAGCTGGCCGATGCGATGGTCGCGCTCGAGCTCGCGGCCGCGGACGCCGACGAGCTCGCCCGGCTCGCCGCGGAGCTCGGTCTCTCCCCGAAAGGACCGCCATGACCGATCAGGATCCCCGCGCCGCCCTCGCGGCTCTGTCACCGGCGCAGCGCGCCGCGCTGTTCGAGCGGCTGAAGGCCGATCGGCGCACCGCCGGCGCGCTGGCCGATCCGGGCACCGCCGACGCGCTCCGGCGCCAGCCGCGGACGACGCCCAGGTTCCCGCTGTCGTTCGCCCAGCAGCACCTGTGGTCCCTCGAACAGCTCGAGGTCCCGAGCGGCCTGTACTCGGTACCCGAGGCGTTCGAGCTGCGCGGCGAGCTGCAGGTCGAGGCGCTCCGCCGCGCGCTCCTGCACATCGTCGCGCGCCACGAGATCCTGAGGACCACGTTCGAGGCAGTGGACGGGGTGCCCTGGCAGGTGATCGGCGCGTCACCGCCGATCGAGCTCCGGCCGATCGATCTCTCGGATCTGCCCGCAGACCAGCGCCAGGCCGAGGCGCGGCGGATCGCCGCCCGCGAGCTCGCGCGGCCGTTCGATCTCGCCACCGGGCCGCTGTTCCGTCCGACGCTGCTGCGGCTCGCCGCCGACGACCACATCCTGCTGCTGATCATGCACCACGTCGCGTACGACGGCTGGTCGGCCGGCGTCCTGCTGCGCGAGCTGGTCGCGTTCTACGACCGCGAGGTGACCGGCGCGGGCGGCGAGCTGCCGGCGTTGCCGGTCCAGTACGCCGACTATGCGGTGTGGCAGCGCGAGCAGCTCGCTGGCCCGCACGGCGAGCGCGGGCTCGCCTACTGGAAGCGCCAGCTCGCCGGCGTGCCGACGCTGCAGCTGCCGCTCGACAGGCCGCGGCCACCGCTGCAGACCTACCGCGGAGCGGCGATGGCCACCGCGCTGTCGCCGGCGCTCACCGCGGCGGTCGAGGAGCTCGGCCGCGCCGAGGGCTGCACGCTGTACATGACCCTGCTCGCCGCGTTCCAGGTCCTGCTGTGCCACCACACCGGCCAGCACGACATCGCCGTCGGCACCATCACCGCGAATCGCAGCCGCCCCGAGCTGGAGCACCTGCTCGGCTACTTCCTCACCACGCTCGTGATGCGCGGCGACCTGTCCGGCAACCCGACGTTCCGGGAGCTGCTCCGCCGCACCCGCGCCACGGCGCTCGATGCCTACTCGCACCAGGACCTGCCGGTCGAGCGGCTGATCGAGTACCTCCAGCCCGAACGCGACCTCAGCCGGTCGCCCCTGTTCCAGGCGATGCTCGTGCTGAACAACACCCCGCCGCCGCGCGCCAGCACCGGCAGCCTCGCGATCTCGCGATGGGACCTCCACAGCGATCAGGTCAAGGTCGACTTCAGCCTCGAGGTCGAGGTCCAGGACGGCCGGATGGTCGCCGAGCTGGCCTACAACGTCGATCTGTTCGCCCCGGCGACGATCGCGCGCATGCTGGCGCACTTCGAGCGCCTGCTCGAGGCGGTGGTCACCGATCCCGACCGCCGCATCCTCCGGATCCCGCTGCTCACCCCGGCCGAGATCGCGGACCTCGCGCGGTGGAATCACACGCCCGCCGCCTACCCCGACACCGCCTGCGTGCATCACCTGGTCGAGGCGCAGGCCGATCGCACGCCGGAGCTGATCGCGGTCGAGGCCGGCGACCACCAGCTGTCGTACCGCGCGCTCGACGAGCGGGCCAACCAGCTTGCACACCACCTCGGCTCGCTCGGCGTACGGCGCGGCGCGCTGGTCGGGCTGTGCCTCGATCGCTCGCACGAGATGGTGGTCGCGGCGCTCGCGATCCTCAAGATCGGCGCCGCCTACCTCCCGCTCGATCCCGAGCATCCGCCCGATCAGCTGATGTTCGTGCTCCGCGACGCGCGCGTCGAGGTCGTGATCACCGAGCTGCGGGTGCTGCCCAGGCTTGGCGACCACGCCGCGCAGATGGTCTGCGTCGATCGCGACCGCGATCGGATCGCCGCCTGCCCCTCCACCCGCCCTGCCGCCGTCACGGAGCCCGGCGACCGCGCCTACGTGATCTACACGTCGGGCTCGACCGGCCGCCCCAAGGGCGTGCTCGTGTTCCACGGCGCGCTCGTCAACCTGCTGTGGGCGATGCGCGACCACCCCGGACTTCGCGCCGGCGATCGCATGCTCGCGATCACGACGCTGGCGTTCGACGTCGCCGGCGCCGACCTCTGGCTGCCGCTGGTCGTCGGCGCGCGCATCATCGTCGTGCCGCGCCACATCGTCACCGCGGCCGAGCTGCTGCTCGCCACGCTGCAGGCGTCGGATGCAAACCTCATGCAGGCGACGCCGCCGACCTGGCGCATGCTGATCGACGCCGGCTGGGACGGCAGCCCGGGTCTGACCGTCGGTTGCGGCGGCGATGCGCTGTCGCGCGAGCTGGCCAACCAGCTGCTCGAGCGCAGCGCCGCGGTGTGGAACTTCTACGGTCCCACCGAGGTCACGGTGTGGGCGACCATGGCGCGGATCGAGCCGGGCGACGCGCCGATCTCGCTGGGCTTGCCGATCGCGAACACCCAGGCCTACGTGCTCAACGCCGCGTTCGAGCACGCCCCGATCGGCGTGCCCGGCGAGCTCTACCTCGCCGGCACCGGCGTGGCGTGGGGCTATCACGCCCGGGCCGAGCTGACCGCGGAGCGCTTCGTGCCCGATCCGTTCACCGCCGTCCCGGGCCGCCGCATGTACCGCACCGGCGACCTCGCCCGCCGGTTGCCGTCCGGGGAGCTCGAGTTCCTCGGCCGCGCCGATCATCAGGTGAAGATCCGCGGCTACCGGGTCGAGCTCGGCGAGATCGAGTTCGCGCTCGGCCAGCACCCCGACGTCGCGGCCTGCGTCGTCGTCGCGCGCGAGGATCGCCCGGGGGTCAAGCAGCTGGCGGCGTACTACCTCGCGCGCACCGCCGGCGCGACGCCCGCGCTCGCGAGCTTCCTCAAGGACCGCCTGCCCGAGTACATGGTGCCGTCGGCGTTCGTCCGGCTCGACGAGTTTCCGCTGACCCCCAACGGCAAGATCGACCGCCGCGCCCTGCCGGCGCCGGTCCACACCGGCGGCGACGCCCACGAGGAGCCCGCGACCGCCGCCGAGCAGATCCTGGCGGCGGTCTGGGGCGAGGTGCTCGGCCTCGATCGCGTCAGCGCCACCGCCAACTTCTTCGACCTCGGCGGCGACTCGCTGATGGTGATCCGGATGGTGGCGCGCGCGACCAAGGCCGGCCTGGGCCTGACCAGCAAGCGCGTGTTCGCCCACCCCGTGCTGCGCGCGCTCGCCGCGGTCGCCGGCCGCGCCGACACCCTGGCCGAGCAAGGCGAGATCACCGGCCCGGTGCCGTTCACGCCCGCGCACCGCTGGTGGCTCGAGATCGGTGTGCCCACCCCGGCGTACTACAACATCGCGTTCGCGCTCGACGGCCTGGCGCGGCTCGACACCGGCGCGATCACCGACGCGCTCGCCGAGCTCGTCCGCCACCACGACGCGCTGCGGCTCCGCCTGATCGACGCCGCCGGCGGCGACCAGCAGCTGATCAGCGACGCGTACCGCGGCATCGCGCTGTCGCGTCGCGATCTGGCGATGGTGCCCGAGGCCGAGCAGGAGGCCGCGGCGGTCGCCGCCGTGCGCGACTTCCAGCGCGACTTCGACGTGGCGGCCGGTCCGGCGTTCAAGGCGATGATCCTCGATTTCGGGCCCGGCCGGCCCGAGCGCGTCGTGTTCGCCGGCCACTACATCGCCGCCGATCTGGAATCGTGGCAGATCCTGCTCGGCGACGTCGACACGATGTACGCGCAGCGCCGGCGCGACGAGCCGATCCAGCTGCCGGCCAAGACCGCGTCCTATCGCCAGTGGGCGACCCGCCTGGCGGCCTATGCCCGGTCCGACGAGATGCGCACCCAGGTCAGCTACTGGCTCGACCCCGCGCGCGGCCGCATCCAGCCGCTGCCGCGCGACGGGCGCGGCGGGCCGAACACGCTCGGCTCGTGCGACGTGGTCGTGGAGCTGCTATCCGCCGACGACACCCGCGCGCTGCAGCGCAGCGTGCTCGAGGGGTCGGAGCTCCAGTTCGACGGCGCGATCCTGTGCGCCATCACGCTCGCGCTCGAGCCGTGGACCGGCCGCCGGGTGCAGTCGTACAGCCTGCTCGGGCATGGTCGACCACCGCTGTTCGACGACCTCGATCTCGCGCGGACGGTGGGCTGGATCGCCATCACTTACCCGGGGCTGATCGATCTCTCGACCGCGACCGACCCGCGCGGGGCCCTGGCGGCCGCCAGCCGGCAGCTGCGCGCGATCCCGACGTGGGGCCTCGGGTACGGCGTCCTGCGCTACCTCGGCGACGCCGCGACCCAGGACCAGTTCCGCCGCCTGCCGCCGCAGAACGAGATCTCGTTCAACTACCACGGCCCGCGATCCTGGGAGTACACCCAGTTCAAGCTGGCCGGCGCCTACGGGGGCTACGTCCTCGACGAAGCTGCCGAGCGCCCGCACCTGCTCTCCGTGACGGGCGCGCTGCTCGACGGCCAGCTCGAGCTGCGATGGGAGTACAGCGAGAACCTCCACCGCCGCGAGACCATCGAGGCGCTCGCCCGCCGCACGACCGAGCAGCTGCGAGCCATCGCAGGACCGGGACGAGCGTAGCCGGGGCTACGCTACGCCGCCGTTCACCGACAGCACCTGGCCGGTGATCCACGCCGCGTACTCCGAGGCCAAGAACAGCACCGCGTGGGCGATGTCCGCCGCCGGTCACGATCACGGTCCGGCCGGGAAACGCGAGGTTCATGGTGCGGCCTCCGCGAGCGCGTCGAGGTTGGCACGGCCCTGCGGCCGCTGGCCGTCCTCGATCTCGTGGACGAGGCGGACCAGCCGGTCGAGCACCGGCGCGGCCCGGCCATGCGCCGCCGCGATCTGGGCGACGATCGCGATCTGCGCGTCGACCTCGGTCGGGCGCTTGCGCACGGCGAGGTCGCGCCAGATCCCGCTGTGCGACTTCGCCGACCGCCGGTTATGGGCGACCATCTCGTCGATCGAGCGCCGGGTCGCCGCCGGGTCCGCGCCGGCCGCGAACGCGGCGGGGTCGAAGCCGTTGAAGCCTTCCGGGCGGACCTGCTCGGCCGCCGCCGCGCCCAGGACCTCGGCGCCGAGCGCGCGGTAGAGCGCGAAGTACCGCGGTAGCGCCAGCGCGTCGGCGATCGAGTCGTTGGTCAGCGCGGTCGCGAACAGCAGCGCGCCATACGCCAGCTTGCCCCACAGATAGCCCCAGATGTTGTCGGTCGCGACCGCGGCGGGCTCGAAGTCGCACAGCGCCCGGTGCAGCGCGGCCAGCCGCGGCGTGTTCCGCCCGTCGAGCTCGCCGACGACGACCGCGCCGCGCCCGCCGTACACGACGCGACCGGGCTCGAGGTAGTCGGCGCCGAAGTTGACGAACGCGCCGATCGTGCGCGCCGGGCCGACGAGCCCGGCGATCACGCGCTCGTTGAGCCCGTTCTGCGCCGAGACGACGTAGCCGTCGTCCGCCACGAACAGCCGCATCGCCGCCGCGGCCGCCGCCGTGTGCTGGGCCTTGACGCACAGCAGGCTCCGCCGGTACGTCCCGCGCAGCTGGTCCGGGGTGGCGGCCGGCAGCCGCTGCGTGAACCCCGCGAGCGGCCCCTCGAGCGTGAGCCCGCGCTCGGCGATCGCGGCGACGTGCTCGGCGACGACGTCGACCAGGACGACCGGGTGGCCGGCGCGCGCGAGGCAGGCCCCGATCGTGCCGCCGACCGCCCCGGCGCCCCAGATCAGGATCGGCCCGTCGCCGTCCGTCATGCCCAGGGCCCCTCGATCATCTCGCGGGTCTCCGCGACCGCGACCTGCCACATCGCCCACATGTCGTCGTCCGAGCGCTGGTAGCGCCCGCCGAAGTTCCCGTCGCCGAGCAGCTCGCGCGCCCGCCGGGGGTCGAGCAGCCGGAGCCGGTCGGCGTCGACCATCGGCTTGGCCTCGTCCGGATACCGGACACCCGACACCCGCGTCCACGGGAAGTTCTCCATCCACGACGCGTGGCTCGCGACCGGATCGATGTCCTGGACCTTCGCCCAGGTCCTGGGCGCGTTGTACCAGTTATGGAACCGCACGCAGGTGCCGGGATGATCCGCCATCCACTCCTGGATCAACGACCCCGCCGGCGCGTTGCCGCCGTGACCGTTGACCAGCAGGATCCGGCGGAAGCCGGTGCGCTGCAGGCTGTCGAGCACGTCCCGGACCACCGCGATCAGGGTCTCGATCCGCAGGCTGATCGTGCCCGGATACGCGGTGAAGTACGGCGTGTAGCCATAGCCCAGCGTCGGAAACACCGGCACGCCCAGCGGCTCCGCGGCCTCGACCGACACGCGCTCGGACAGCAGGAGATCGGTGCCGAGGCTGAGCCCCGCGTGCTGCTCCGTCGAGCCGATCGGGACCACCGCGCGGTCGTCGCGCCGCAGGTAGGCCTCGACCTGCATCCAGTTCATCTCGATGATCTTCATGGCCGGTGCCCGTATCCTGTCAGGCGGCCTCGCCGTTGAACAGACCACCGCAACCGAGGTCGTCACCGCGTGGCAGACCGCCGGATCCGCCGGCGGTAGCTTGAACGTGATCGACCTCGTGTCACCCTGACGCGGCCACGTAGATCCGATAGCATGGTGCCGTGCTGGTCGAACACTTCACCGCGGTGTTGTGGGTCACCGGCGCGATCACGGCGACCCCGATCTTTCAGTTCGCCGCGCCGCGGCCCGTGCTCGCCCGGATGTATCGGATCGAGCTGACCGACGAGGCCGGGCTGTTCTTCGCCCGGCACTGGGGCCTGCTCGCCGCCACGATCGGCGGCCTCCTCCTGTTCGCGGCAGCCCACCCCGAGCTGAGGCCTGCGGTGGTCACGGCCGCGCTGATCGAGAAGGCGGGGCTGGTCATCGCATTCGCGCTCGTCGCTCGCCGTCCGTTCGCGCGCGGGCTGCGGCTGGCGATCGCGTTCGATACCGCGTGCGTGGTGCTGTACGCAGCGTGGCTCGTCACGTCGTGAACCGAGCGATCCTGGATGGCTAGGCCGCGATGGCGGGGCGCGGTAGGATCTCGCCGGAGGAGACGATGCCCTACGCCGAAGGCAGAGTGATTCACGACGCCGACTCGCACATCTTCGAGCCGCCCGGCACCGCCGAGCGCCACGCGGACCCCGGGATCCGCGATCGGCTGGCCGAGGCGCTGCGCGGGCTCGCCTGGGGCCCGGCGGTGCAGGCGGCGGTGGCGCAGCAGCGCGATCCGGCGTTCCGCGCCCGCGACGCCGGCGAGATCATGCTGCGCAAGAACCAGCTCGCCCCGGGCGCCGTGCTGCCCGAGGACCGCCCCGGCGCGCTCGACCTGCTCGGCTTCGCCAGCCAGCTCGTGTTCACCACCACCTACCTCGGCGCGCTGCGCGACTTCGAGCGCGGCGACGACCTCGATCTGATGTATGGCCTCGCCGTCGCGCACAACCGCGCCATCGTCGAGTTCTGCCGCCCCGACCGCCGCCTGCTCCCGGTCGGCTATCTCCCGCTCGGCGACATCGACCGCGCCGTGCGGGCCGCCGGCGAGGCGATCGAGCTCGGCGTCGCGGCGCTGATGATCCCGTCGCACCCGCTGCGCGCGCACGCGCAGAGCCACATCGGCCTCGATCCGATCTGGGCCCGGGCGCAGGACGCCGGCATCCCGATCGTGTTCCACGTCGGCGGCGAGGAGCCGATGCCGCCGGTCTACAAGGTCAACGGCCTGCCGCCGGTCCCCGACTTCCACGGCGGCGACTCCAACTTCACCTCGGTGTCCTACCTCGCGATCCCGTACGCCCCGATGCAGACCCTGGGCACGATGATCTACGACGGCGTGCTCGACCGCTTCCCGCGGCTGCGCATCGGCGTCATCGAGCTCGGCGCCAGCTGGGTGCCGGGCTGGATGCGCGCGCTCGACTCCGGCGCCGAGGCGTTCCGCAAGAACGAGGACCGGCTCCAGCGGCTCAGCCTCAAGCCCAGCGAGTTCGTGCGCCGCCAGGTGCGGATCACACCGTATCCGCACGAGCCGGCGGGCTGGATCGTCCAGAACACCGGCCCCGAGGTCATGATGTTCTCGTCGGACTACCCCCACGTCGAGGGCGGCCGCCACCCGCTGCGGCGGTTCGAGGCCAGCCTGGTCGGGTGCACCGCGGCCGAGCAGCGCGCGTTCTACTGCGACAACTTCGTCGACTTCATGGGGCCGCGCCTGTCGCACGCGGGTTGCCAGGATCATCGCGTGGACGGAACGCGAGCCTAGCAATCGTCGCTGTGGATTCCCGTGGTCACCCTGCAGCCGGCGCAGGATTCGGTGCACGGTCCGGCGGAATATCCCCCGAGGCCTCCATGCAGCCGACCGAGCTGGTTGGCGTCCAGCTGGCGCACCTGCTCTCGGCGCAGTACAAGCCGTCGGGGGGTTCGCTTCACGTGTGAGTTCATGACGAGGATCCTGTCGGGGTCAAGCTCGCGCGGCCTAGTCCGCGCAGATCTGGGTGCTGGTCGGCGCGGTCGTCTGGGTACATCCGGCGCAGGATTCGGTGCACGGTCCGGCCGAGTACGTGGTCGTCACAGCCCCGAGCATCCGGGCGAGCTGGCCGGTGTTCAGCTGTCGAACCTGCTCTCGCTTCAAGACCAGCCGTCTGCGGTCTCGCTTCCCTGTTGACTTCATCAATCCGCTCCTGGTGAGGAGGTCTCAAAGTGGTAGTGCGACGACAGCCCGCGGATCCAGTCGGCGAGCCGCGGCGGGTCGGTGGGAACGGCGGCCACGCCGCTCAGGTCCCACAGCTGGATGCTGCCGGGCGACGACGCCGCGAGGATTCGATCCGGCTGCTCCAGCATCTCCACGTTGTAGACGACCATGCTGCTCCCCACGACCTTCAGCGTGGCATCTCGGTAGTTCCATAGCACGAGCCGGTCGAGCAGGCCCGCCGCGACCTGGCCGTGGCGCACGGCGGCGTCGAAGTCGGCGATCCGATCGTCGGGGCCGGCCAGCGGCGGAGACGCCAGCCAGCGCGTGGGCGCGACCAGCCGCACCTGGGTTCCGCAGTCGGTGATATACGCCCCGCCGTCCTGCGCCTCGAACATCCGCGAGCTGCGGCCGGCGCAGCCGAACAGCGGGAGCGTCTCGCGGCCGCGCCGGACCTCGCCCGAATCGAGCAGCGCGACCACCGAGTCGCCGAGCGCTCCGAGCCCGTTCACGCTCGCGCCCGCGGCCGCGCCGGCGATCGGCGGGCTCGACACCAGCGAGCCGGTCGCCGTATCGACGATCGCCAGGGTGCCGCCGCACGCCAGCAAGGCCCGCGCCGCGCCGATCCAGCGGATGCGGGTCACGCGCGCGCACGCAGGTCCGAGATCGAGGTGCACCGGATCGCCGCGCATCGCGTCGATCCGGTAGAGCGTCCCCTCGGTGCCGAGCGCCAGGATCTCGGCGCCGTTGACCCGCACGTCCGCCAGTGGCCCGCCGGTCACCACCTGGCGCAGCGCGTCCAGCGAGGGCGAGCGGACGTGGATGATCCCGCTCGCGAAATCGGCCGCCACGATCGGGTCCTGCGGGCGTCCCAGCCGGACGATGGTGGTGGCGGCCGCCGGCAGGCGATCCACCCGGCACTCGCCGGACGGCTTGCACAGCTGCAGCTGTCCCGTATCCGACGCCACCGCAAAGTCATCGCGGCCCGGGTAGCTGTCGATCGAGGCCCCGACCCCGTCGAACCGGAACACCCGGACCGGCCGGTGAGAACGCTCCCACAGGCGCAGGGTGCCGTCGGCGCCGGAGGTGACCAGCGCGCCGTCCGCCGCCATCGACAGGGCGGTGATGCCTCCGTCATGCGCCTTGAGCGTGCGGCGCCAGGCGCCGTGCGGATCGACGAGGGTCAATCCACCGCCGGCTCCCGCCGCGACGAGCCAGTCCCCGGCGGCGCTCTGGACGAAGGCGTCGCCGGGCGCGATCACCGCGTCCTCGTCCCGGGCGAGCGGGACGGCGCGAACGACGTGGTCGTTGGTGGACGCGATCAACGTATCCGAGCCGGCGAGCCATTCCAGCTGCACGAACCGGGACTCGAGGTGGCGAAGCCGTCGCACAACCTGCAGCGCGCCGTCCAGCAGCAGGAGGTCGCCGTGCTCGGTCGCGACGACGATCTCGTCGCCGCCGCGGACGTGGCGCGCCACCACCCGTGACAGGGCGCCGGCCCCGAGGTCGCGCGCCACACCGGGGTCCGCCGCGGCGGACGACGCGCGGACGACGCCGTCGCGCCCCACCGAGATCGCGCGCGCGCCGAGCAGGCAGACGTCGCTGGCCGTGCCGCGGTGCCGGTACAGCGATCGCGCCTCCCCGGTCTCGAGGTCGTACCAGGTGACGGCGCCATCGGCAGAGGCGGTGATCGCGTGACGCCGGTCCTCCGCCACCGCGATCGCGCTGAGCGCGCCATGCTCGGCGCCGTCCAGCACATGCGGCTCCGGGGCATCGTCGAACCGGAGCAGGCGGCCACCGCGCAGGGCGACGAGCACGCTGCGCCCGGATAGCCACGTGACGTCGACCACGCGCTCGAAGCTGTCCAGCTTGAGCGGCCAGCTGCGGGTGCGCGCTCCGCCGCGGCGCTCGAACACCGCGAGCGAGCCGTCGGTCACCGCAGCCAGCGAACCGCCGTCCGGCGCGAACGCCGCCCCGCCGGGGAATCCGACGTGCGCCACCCATCCGGGCAACCCCAGGCGCGCCGCCTCGATCGCCATGCGCTGGACGCGCGGCCACTCCGCCGCGTCGGCCGGATAGTCGGCGAGCTGGACCAGCGCCTGGGCCGGGTCGGCCGCGAGCCGGCGCGACACCTCGCTGAGCAGCAGCGCGTCGGACTTGCGTCGCGCCTCGCGCATCGACGTCTCGAGCAGCTTCGCGCGATCCTCCGCGAGGTGCTGCGCGGCCTCGGCGCGCTGCCGCGCGGCGATGACATTGCCCAGCGCGAGGCCCCCGACGGCCAGCACGAGCGCGAGCGCCACGCCCGAGACCGCCACCACCAGGACGTTGCGCCGGATCCATCGCCGGACCAGCGTCACCCACGCGTAGTGGTGCGCGCGGACCAGCTGTCCGGTCTGGAACCGCCGCAGATCCTCCGCCATCTGCGCCGCCGACGGATAGCGGTCGTCGACCGCACGCGCCATCGCCTTCTCGACGATCGCCAGCAGGTCCGGAGGCACGCCCGGCTCGCGCTCGGCGAGCGGCGGTGGCGAGGACTGCTGCGCGGCGGCCAGGCCCTGGTCCGGCGCGGAGGGAGAATGCGGCGGCGCGCCGGCCAGCAGGTGGTACAGGATGGCGCCGAGCGCGTACACGTCGGCGCGCAGATCCACCTGCTGTCCGCTGGCCTGCTCGGGCGGCATGTACGCGGGGGTTCCCAGGATCGTGCCCACGCGGGTCAGGCTTTCGGGCGGCTCCGGGCGGCGGTGACCGTCCCCGGGATCGCGGTCGCGCGCCCCTTCGGCGGCCGCGGCCGGGTCGCCGTTCCCGGCGTCGCTGCCCTCGCCGTCCGCCTGCGCAGGCTCGTCGGGCCCGAGGCTCTTGGCCAGTCCCCAGTCGATGACGATGGTCTCGCCGAACGCGCCGACCAGCACGTTGGACGGCTTGAGATCGCGGTGGAGGATGCCCATGCTGTGGGCGTAGGCCATGGTCTCGGCGACGCTGATCACCGAGGGCAACAGCGCCAGGCGGTCATCCAGGCTGCGCCGCTCGTCGAGCAGCTCGCGCAGCGATCGGCCGGAGATGAACTGCATCGCGTAGTACGGCTCGCCGTTGGGCCACTGGCCGGCCTCGTACACCGGCACCACGCCCGGATGCTGCAGCCGCGCGGTGAGCCTGGCTTCGCGCGCGAATCGCGCCTCGGCTTCTCGGCCGCCGGAATGCAGCCGCTTGACCGCCACCCGTCGATCCAGACGCGTGTCCCATGCCTCCAGCACCTGGCCCAGCCCGCCGCGACCGATCTCCCCGGCGACCAGGTACGCGCCCTGCTCGACCGCGGCGAGTGGCGGCCGGGCCACCCGTGGCTCGCCGGGCTCGCTCTCGGCGAGCGTGCGCGTGGCCTCGCCGGCCATGGCGCGGCCGGGTGGTTCAGGTCGGGACATCCGCCACCACCAGACCGTCAGGCTGAGTGATCCTCGGCGCACGTGCAATGAGAAACCAGCACCGCTGACGGGTCCTCACCAACGGGTCTATCGGGCGCGGGCGCCCTTACGAATCCTTGTGCGGAGAAGACCCGCAGCGTTTCGCGAAGGGAGCGGCATCCGGGACCGATGCCGTGAGCGACGCGGGATCCGGCCTCGCTCACGATCCGAGCGTGGTCACCAGCTCGCCGAGGCTCGCGAACACGCGCTCCGCGTGTACCAGGCCTGGATCTCCGGTCTACGGCCCGACGATGACGACTTCGGAGTCCCTGGAGTTGGCGAGGTAGACGTGGCCGTCGCGGCTGACCACGCCGTTGCGCGCGCCTTCCTTGGTCGGCACCGACGCGATCTGGGTCAGCCCGCCATGCGCGTCGAGCGCGGCGACCGTGAGCCTGGCGGCCTTGGCGGCGCCGACATAGACCCGGTGATCCGCGGGCGAGTAGTCGAAGTCGTCGATGCCCTCGCCGACGTCCAGCGAGCCCACCGCGGCTCCGTCGTGCGCGACGTCGAGGCTGACCAGCTTGCCGGTGCAGGCGACCAGCAAGATGCCCTCGGCGTCGGCGAGGCGCAGGCCGCGCGGGCCCTCCTCACCGCAGGCCGGCTTCCAGGTCGCGAGGACCTTGTGCGTCGCGAGGTCGATCGCGAGCGTGGCGTCCTTGTCCTCGAGGTTGGTGTAGAACCGGCCGCGCGTGTTGTCGGCGGCGAACCCCTCGGGGCCGCCCTCGAGCTCGATCCTGGCCTTCTGGGCGAGCGTGGCGCCGTCGAGCACGCGGATCGACTTGTCGCGCGGCGTGGTGACCCAGACCTCGTGGGTCCTGGCGACGTAGGCGATGCCGTCGGGGCTGTTGTCGAGCGTGGCACACGTGCCCCGGGTCAGCTTGATCTCGTCGACCGCGCACACGCTGGAGTCGCCGCGGTTGCCGACGTAGACCGTGCCGGTGTCGCCGAGCGCCGCCGCGCTCGGGCCGACCTTGCGCTTGACGCCGCGGCGCTCGATCTCGCGGGTCGGAAAGCCCTCGATGCGCGATATCTTGCCGGTGGCGACGTCGATGACGTCGACCGCGGCGGTGTTGCCGGCCGGCACCCAGACGGTGTTGGTCCGCGGGTTGTAGAGCAGGTAGTCCATCGCGACGCCGTCGGGGCCGCCGCCCGGCAACGCGAGCGTGGTCGCCTTCGCCGGCATGGGCGCGGGCGTGGCGGCGGCGGCGGAAGTCGCCGAGGTCGCCGCGCCGGTGGAGCCGGTCGCCGGAGCGGATTGCGGAGAACCACAGCCGAGGCCGAGCACGGCCGCGGCGGAGCCGAGGGCGAGACTTCGCATGCGCGCAAGCTCGCACGACCCGCTGCTGCGTGAAACCGCGAGCGAGACGATCTCACGCGGGTTCATCTGGCGTTCATGTTCGAGGACAGAATGACGCGCGCATGCGCAGCTCGAGCCGGACGTCACGACCCGCGTCGCGCCCGTCGCATCCCTCGTTGTACTCATCGCGTAGGCTTCACGAGATCAGACGTTGTATACCGGGCTCAGTCATGCCTCTGCGCGTCGTGATCCGGCTGATGGTCATCGAGTCGCTGCGCGCGCTCGCCCGCAACAAGGTGCGCAGCGGCCTGGCGATGCTGGGGATCGCGGTCGCCGTCGCGATCGTGATCACGGTGATCGCGCTCGGCCGCGCCAGCATCGCCGCGTCCGAGGCCGAGCTCGACAAGCTCGGCGACAACCTGGTCTGGGTCGAAGCCGGCTCGCGCAACGCCGCCGGGGTGCGCACCGGCAGCCACGGCGCGACCACGCTGACCGCGCGCGACGCCGACGCGATCCGTCAGGAGATCGCGCTGATCAAGGACGTGTCGGAGAACGTCGACGGCGGGTTCCAGGTCGTGTCCCGCGAGCGCAACTGGCAGACCCGGTGGCGCGGCGTCGCCCCGAGCTACCAGGCGATCAAGCGCTGGGACATCGCGCGCGGCCGGTTCTTCGACGACGATCAGACCGAGCACGCCGCGCGCGTCGTCGTGATCGGCGAGACCGTGCGCCGCGAGCTGTTCCCGACCGGCGATCCGATCGGCGAGATCGTCCGGATCCGCAGCCTGGACTTCGCGGTCATCGGCGTGCTCGCGCCCAAGGGCCAGTCGGCGACCGGGCAGGACCAGGACGACACGGTGATGATGCCGTGGACCACGGCGATGAAGCGGATCCTCGGCAAGGACCAGACCTGGCTCGACGACATCCTGTGCTCGGCGCGCTCGACCGACGCGATCGCCCCGGCGACCGCGCAGCTCCAGGAGCTGTTGCGCCAGCGCCACCACATCGAGCCCGGCGCCGAGGACGACTTCAACATCCGCCACCCCGAGGAGCTGCTCCAGGCCCGGATCAAGACCAGCAAGACGCTGCGCCTGCTGCTGCTCGGCCTGGCCGGGATCGCGATGGTGGTCGGCGGGATCGGCGTGATGAACGTGATGCTGGCGTCGGTATCGCAGCGGATCAAGGAGATCGGGTTGCGCTGCGCGGTCGGTGCCCGGCCGCTGGCGATCCAGCTCCAGTTCCTCGGCGAGGCGCTCGCGCTGTCGCTGCTCGGCGGCGGACTCGGCGTGGGGCTGGGCGAGATCAGCGGCTACGTGTTCGAGGACAAGCTGGACTGGCAGCTCGCGATGTCGCCCGGGACCAGCGTGATCGCGGTGGGGGTCTCGCTCGTCGCGGGCGTCGTGTTCGGCCTGTACCCGGCGGTGCGCGCCGCGCGGGTCGATCCGATCGTCGCGCTGCGCGCCGAGTGAGCCGCGCCGCATCCTCCTCGCACCGGATCGCCGGGCCTGGGACATTCGCGGTGGTCGCGGCTGACGTCGTATCACAGCGCTCGCTTCATGCCGGCATGGCTGGCCTCGAAGCCCAGCCGCCGGTAGAAGCGATGTGCGGCGGTGCGCCGCAGGTCCGTCGTCAGCTGCATGACCCCGCAGCCGCGCTGGCGGGCGCGGTCGATCGCCGCCTCGATCAGCCGCTGCCCGATGCCCTGGCCTCGAAGATCGGCGCGCACCCGGACCGATTCGATCTGAGCGCGCAGCATGCCTCCGCGGCTCAGCCCGGGGATGTAGGTGAGCTGGAGCGAGCCGACGATCGCCCCGCCCTGCTCGCCCACGATCAGCTCGTTGCTGGGATCGCGCTCGATCTCGTCGAACGCGGCGCTGATGCCAGGGGTCACCTGGGCCACGTGGCCGGACCGGCTGCGCGCGATGTCATCGTCGGCGAGCATCGCGACGATCGCGTCGAGATCGTCGCGCCGGGCCGTGCGAAACGTGACCGGAGAGGAAGGCGTGGTCGTCATGGGGAGGTCTTGCGGAAGACGTTGGATGCCGACGACGTGGCACCGGTTGCGCTCAATCGGGGGCCGAGATCTCGCGCGCGCTGCCCCTCTTGTACCAGAGACCGCTTGCGCGAACGCCGTCGGAGCGGAAGTACACCGTCGCATTCGGCTGACCGGATTCGGAGCCAGGCCGGCTGGTGGCGGCGGTGAGCTTCAGCATGGGATCGATGCCGCTCGCGCAGGGTACGCTGCCGTAGATCGTGCCATCGTCGATCAGCGAGATCAGGAGGTTCCACGTCCCGCCGTTGATCCCGTCGGTCGTGTCCAGGTAGAGGTTCTGCACGACGTTCCCGGCGGCATTGTCATAGACGACGTACTTGTAGCCCAGCCACTGCCCCGAGGGCAGGCCGGCTCCCCAGCCCGAGACCGCCGTGTTGCTGTGAGTCTGGGAGTCGGGATGCCGAGTCTCCTTCTCGAAGTCGACGTGGCCGTCGTCTCGCATCCTGGCGGCGATCCCGCGCGTGTCGCAGATCTGGCTCAGCTCCGGCCCGGTCGTTCCGTGATTGGTACGAGCCATCGACTCCATGCCGGCATAGGCAGTGTTGTTGTCGTCCCGCCGCATGAAATACATCGTGATCTCGACGTTGCGCCACGGACCGCCGGCCGGATCATGGACATACATGCGAGGCGAGACCTCGGAGAAGCCCGAGCCCGCACCGATCTCGAGGATCCCCGTGCCATCGGTGTGATAGCTCGGCCCATCTGCTGAATGATGTGGATCGAACCACGGGTCGTCCGGATCCATGGCCGATGTCCAGTCGAACGAGCGCGGGGTTCCGTCGTCCCACGTCGACAGCCAGGACTTGCCGAGCGCGAGGGTCGGGTAGAGCTGGCGGATCCCGAACCGGTCCAGCGGGCTCACGGTGAGGCCGCAGACCTGCAGCGATCCGGCATCGATGCCGATCGCCCAGTGATCCATATGGTCGAGATCGGGACGGCTGGCCTGCTCACTGCGAAAGTGATAGTTCGTTGCGAGCGCGACCTCGCTGCCACCCGGCGGGGTGATCCACACAGAATAGACTTTTCCTGGGATGTTGATTCGCATGCGAATGTGATAGGTCGAATTGATGTCGTACGCGAATGCGGTCTGTGCGGTGTATGGCAGAGTGCCATTCATCACGTCCACGAGACCCTGAGAGTTGAACCGGACGATCGCCGCCAGATCGGTCCACGTCGACGGCTGCCCGAGGGAAAACGCCACCACGGCGTCGGTCCCACCTTGCAGCGGCGTCGCGTCGAACGCTGCCACGAAGGTGCCGCTCACCGGCGTGATCGCCGTCGGCTGCCAGATCGGTGTCACCGCCGTGACACAGCTCGCCGCGGTCTGGCTGATTTCATCGAACGCACGCGAGCTCCCCTGCGGGCGGGCCTCATCGAGGTCCGCGTTGCAGGCCCAGGTGCTCAGGCACAGGACGCAGAGCGCTCCGAGACGGTGTTCCGACATTCCCGATCCTCCGCAAGCGTCAGATCGACTGACCGCTGCAAGGCCGATGCCTCCGCCGTGCGTCGCGATCACAGGCGCTTGGCATCGTTGTCGCTGCGCCATCGCGCCGTCGCGCGCACCTGCACGCGCTCGCCTCCGCCAAGCCCCTTGTGGACCAGGCCGACCTCCGGCCCGCACCCCGACTCCCGCCAGATCCAGAAGATCAGCGGAAACGCAGACTTCGCCGCCGTGACAGAGCCGGTCTGGTCTCGTTTGCGTCGCGCCCCAGCGGGATCCAGCGCATTCGAAACCGCGCGCCGACGTGCGGTGCTGCCCGGCGAGAGCCTCGATCCGTCCGACGTGTCGATCCCGAACGTCGCCTTCGGCGTTGCCATCCGCGTGTACGGACGCGCGGCGAATCGGGTTACCCTGATCCCATGGGGACCATGGAGGAGCGCGTCCGCCTGGAGCGCGACATCTTTCGACGCATCCTGGCGCTCCGGGACGGTCGCGAGGTATCCGCGGCGCTCGGCTTCGTGCTCGAACAGCTGGTGAATGTCACCGCCGCCGAGCGCGCGTTCATCGAGCTCCATCCCGGCGGCAGTCAGGCGCCGTGGTCGCTCGCGCACGGCTGCACCCGTGAGGAGACCGACCAGATCCGCACCGTCACCTCGCGCGGCATCGTCGGTGCCGCGCTGGCGGCCAACACCACGCTGCACGTGCCGTACGCGATGCTCGACGAGCGCTTCGGATCGTTCGCCAGCGTGCGCGAGCGCCGCCTCGAGAGCGTCCTGTGCATCCCGATCGGCGACCTCGGCGGCGGGATCCTCTACCTCGAAGGACGGCGCGGGGCCGGGTCATTCGCCGACGCCGATGTCGCGCTCGCCGAGGAGGTCGCCAGTCACATCGGCCCGGCGGTCGAGCGCGTCGCGCGCCACAGCCGGCCGGGGGACGACCCGACCGCGCCGTTCCGCCAGCGCCTGCGGCTGGACGGCATCGTCGGCAGCAGCCGGGCCCTGGCCGACGTGTTCGCCCGCATCGAGCCGTTCATCGGGCTCGACGTGACCATCCTCATCACCGGATCACACGGCACCGGCAAGACCCAGCTCGCGCGCGCCGTCCACGACAACAGCCCGCGGCGCGGCCAGCCGTTCGTCGAGGTCAACTGTGCGGCGATCCCCGAGAACCTGATCGAGTCCGAGCTGTTCGGCACCACCCCCGGCGCATTCACCGGCGCCCAGCGCCGGCTGGGACTGGTGCGCGCGGCCGAGGGCGGGACCCTGTTCCTCGACGAGATCGCCGAGATCCCGGTCGGCGCGCAGGCCAAGCTGCTCCAGCTCCTGCACGCCAGGCAGTACTACGCGCTCGGGGCCTCCACCATGACGTCGGCCAACATCCGGCTGATCGCCGCGACCAATGCCGACGTCGCGGCGATGATCGAGGCCAAGCGGTTCCGCGAGGATCTGTTCTATCGCCTCAACGTCGTGGCGGTGCGGATGCCGTCGCTGGCCGAGCGCCGCGGCGACGTCACGCTGCTGGCCGACGACCTCCTGGCTCGCATCGCGCGCGATCACAACCTGCCCGCGCTCCCGGCGTCGGAGCGCTGCCGCCTCGCCTTGCAGGGCCGCGACTGGCCGGGGAGCATCCGCGAGCTGCGCAACGAGCTCGAGGTCGCGCTGGTCCGCGCCATCGCCGAGGGCTCGCCCCAGATCGAGACCCGGCACCTGCGCGACAGCCCGCCGGGCGACGACCGGCCGCCCACGTTTCACGAGGCGACCCGCGCCTTCCATCGCGACCTCCTGCGCCGCGAGCTCGAGGCCGCCGCGTGGAACGTCCTCGCGGTCGCCGAGCGCCTCGATCTCAGCCGCGCGCACGTCTACAACCTGATCAACCAGCTCGCGATCCGGCGGACCTGACGACCTTCCGCTGCTTGGCCTCGATCTCGCGGAGCCAGGCCACGAGCCCCGGCCCGTCCTCGACGAGCGCTCGCGCGAGCTCGACGTGGCCGCGCAGCCATCCCTGCCCGAGCGCGAGCCAGCCCGTGACGCTGCCGCCCGAGGCCTCGCGCAGGTACGACGGCGCGAGGGCGAGCGTGCGCAGGAACATCTCCGGGGTGAGCCCCCGTCGGGTGGGGACGACGCCGCCCAGGATCCCGCCGGTGACGGCGGCATAGCGCGGGTCGTGGCGCGCGACATGGCTGGTCATGCGCAGCGCGGACAGCCACAGCGGCAGGAACCGGCGGTTGCGGATCATCGACACGATCAGATCGGAGACGGCGAGGTCGGGATCGAACGCGGCGCGCCAGTCGGCTTCGTAGCCGGCCAGATCGCCAGCGGCGAACTGCCCGCGACGGAACGCGGCGCGGATGGTGCGCGCCGCGAGGTGGGCGCTGTCGAGGGCGAGCGGGATACCTTCCCCGTTGAGCGGATCGACCAGACAGCCCGCTTCCCCGATCAGCAGGCCGCGATCGAAGTAGTTGCGGCGCGCGCCGCCGTAGGTCCGGATCGGCCATCCCCGTTGCGGCCCGATCTCGACGGTGACACCGTGCGCTCGGCCGAGCTTGGCGCACAGCCCGCGGAACCTGGCGAAGAAGTCAGGCAAGGCCAGCCCACCTCGCCCCAGCGACTCGCTGACCATGCCCACGCCGACGTTGCACAGCCCGGGGCGCACCGGGAACACCCAGCCGTACCCGGGGAAGTACGTCCGGTCGAAGTACATGATCGTGTGATCGAGCGTGAGGCCGCGGGCGTAGGCGCGGATCGAGGCCAGCGTGTAGCGCGCATCGGTCATGCGGAGCCCGGCGGCGCGGGCGATCGCGGAGGTCGCGCCGTCGGCGCCGATCACGATCCGGCCGTGCTCGCGGTGCGGCCTGCCGGCGAGCGTGCCCACGACCTCGACCCCGCGGGCGGTGTGCTCGAAGCCGGTCACCCGGTACTCCTCGCGCGCGACCGCGCCCGCCTCCAGCGCGCGCTGGAACAGCACGTGATCGAGCTCGAGGCGAGGAACCGCGTGACCGTACGGCGGCAGCCCGGCGACCTCGGGCAGGGTGCCCGACACCAGCTCGTCGCGGCCGAGGTACAGCCGCGACCGGCGGATCGGGGTGCAGCCGAGCGCGCGCACGCGCGGGCCGCATCCGAGCGCGTCGAGGCGGGCGAGCCCGCGCGGGCTCACATAGTCGCCGCAGGTCTTGTCGCGCGGGAACCGCGCTGCATCGACCAGCAGGACGTCGAGGCCTCCGGATGCCAGCTCGATCGCCAGCGCGCTGCCCGCCGGTCCGGCGCCGACGACGATCACGTCGCGCGTGGCGGTGGCGCGCTCAGCCATCGCGCACCACGCGGTCGAGCCCGGGCGCGAGCGCGCGAACCAGCGGCCGCATCGCCGGGACGTGCTCGGTCTTCATCCAGTCCTCCGCGGCGGTGACCAGCGCGCTCCCCTCCGCGCCTCCCACCAGGCTGCCGAGCGCCCACCGCGTGACCTCGGCGTGCATCCGCATCGCCGCGGCCGAGTACCCGTCCACCGCCAGCCGCAGCGGTGGGATCGCGTCGTCGATCCGATCCTCGGCGACCGCAAGGCCCGCGCGCAGCAGCGCCGCGTGCGGTCCGGCCGCCGGACACGAGGCGCTGCGGATGGCGCGGATCAACGCCTTCACCCGCGCCAGTCGCCGCCGCCGCGACCGGCCGCGCTCCTCGAACGCCAGCGCCAGCGCGGCCCGCGCCCGCGTCCAGCGCAGCTCCATCGCCGGCAGCTCCATCCGCAGGTAGAGCCCCGCCTTCAGCGCCGGCCAGTCGTTCTCGATCCAGGCAATGGCGTCCCGCGGCTTGCCCAGGGAGAGATCGGCGGCGACGCCCGCGAACACCCGGTGGTAGGCGTGCATCTGGTAGAAGCCGGGCTTCCAGGTCTCGACGACCTTGCGCAGGTCGGATTGCACGTCGTCGATCAACCCGGCTGCGATGCGAGCCAGGGCGTGGAAGCCGGTGCGGTAGTTGTTGGCGGCGAACAGATCGCCGCGCGAGTCGGCCTCGCGGATCACCGCCGGGATGCGTGTGCACAGCTCGGCCACGCGCCCGGCCTGGCCGAGCGCCGACAGCGACCACACGAGCGCGACCGCCGCCTCGTACTCGGCGCCGCGGCAATCGCGGCGGAAGCCCGCCGTCGCGGCGTCGCACGATCGCACGGTCTCGTCCCACGCGCTGTGGAAGAACGCCGAGGTCCCCGCCCCGAGCTGGTAGAACGCGCGCTCGTAAGGTCCCGCGCCGCGGTCGAGCGCCTCGCGGTTGCGGCGCAACAGCTCGGCGGCCTTCCGGCGCAGGAACCGCCCGCCGATCAGCGCGGCGAACGCGGCCTCGTAGCCGAGCGATCGAGCGACATGGGCCGTGGCTCCGGCGCGGAGCGACTCGTGAAAGTGCAGCAGTCCGACGCCGTCGGACCGCACCGGGTCCATCATCGACAGCGCCGTGGTCGCCGCCCACAGATCGTCGAGTCGGCTGCGGGTGCGCGGATCGATCGCGTCGGCCGCCACGGGATCGAAGTCGAAGCCGCGCACGTACAGCCGGGTGCGCCGCACCGCGGAGACCGCCAGCGCCCCGGTGCCCGATCGCGGTAGCTTCACGTCGGCCTCGGCGAGGAACACCTCCATCAGGCGAACGCCGTCGTCGTAGTGGCCGGCCTTGAGGTACTGCTCGCCGGCGCGACGGCGCAGGAACGCGCGGCGCTCCCGGGCGCCCGGCCGTTCGCGCTCGAGGGCGGTCATCGCGCGCTCGAACTCGGGCGCCGCCCGCTGGCTGCGTCCGGCGTTGGCCAGCGCCTCGGCCGCGAGCTCGTGCAGCTCGGCGCGCGGCGCGTCGTCGCCGGTAGCGCCCAGCGCCACCTCGTACAGGCGCGCGGCCTGATCGAAGGCGAGCGCGGTCTCGGCGCGGCGCGCGGCGGTCAGGGCGTGGCGCTGGGTGCGCGGCCGATCGTGCGCGGCCAGGGCGTGGGCCATCATGCGCTCGGCGTCGCTGTCGGCGACGCACTCCATCGCCGTCACCAGCGACAGGTGCCGGGCCGAGGTGATGTCGGCGGCGAGCGCGTCGACCACGAACTCGCGGAGGCGGTCGTGGTAGATCTGGACCGATTCGCCACCGGGGCCGGTCCAGCGCAGGAGGCGCAGGATGCACAGGTCGCGCAGCCGGCGGCGGTCGGCGCCCGCCGCGGCGTCGAGCAGCACCGAGGTCGGCAGGCTGGCGCCCGACAGGGCCGCGAGCTCCACGATCGCCCGGTCGGCGGCCGACAGGGCGGCGAGGCGCTCTCGCATGAGC
>DATAPF010000399.1:0-37815 GCA_036265355.1 Kofleriaceae bacterium
CGTCGCGCGGCTCCAGCCGTTCGCGCAGTACTCGTCGGCCGACTTCGTCGCCTACTTCCTGGCCGCGCTGATCGTCCGCCAGCTGACCGGCAACTGGGTCGCCTGGCAGATCAGCGAGGACGTCCGGTCGGGTGCGATGGCGATGCGGCTGCTCCGCCCGATCCACCCGTTCCTCGCCTATGCGGTGAGCCACGCCGCGGCGATCCCGTTCCGCTCGCTGATCGCCGTGCCGGTCGCGGTGATCCTGCTGGTCAGCTCCGGCAGCGGCGCGCTGACCGCCGATCCGGTCCGGCTCGCGCTGGCCATCCCGTCGATCGCGCTGGCGTGGCTGATCACGTTCGCGCTGATGTTCGTGATCGGCGCGCTCGCGTTCTTCCTGACCCAGACCATGGCGATCGCCAACCTGTACTTCGCGCTGTACTCGCTGTTCTCGGGCTACCTGATGCCGCTCGAGCTGCTCGGGCCGGTCGCGAAGATCGCGCGCTGGTTGCCGTTCCGGTTCATGCTGAGCGCGCCGGTCGAGCTGATCACCCGGACCCAGCACCGCGACGATCTGGTCCGCCTGCTCGGCGGTCAGGCCGCGTGGGCGGCGATCACGCTCGCGGCGGCGCTGGTGCTGTGGCGCCGCGGCGTGCGGCGGTTCGAGGCGGTGGGCGGATGATCCGCATCCTGCGGCTGTTCGCGCTCCAGTTCCGGGTCAGCGCCGCGGCGGCGATGGCCTACCGCGCCAACTTCCTGATCGAGGGCGCGATGTCCGCGGGGTGGACGGTGATCAACCTCGTGCCGCTGATCGTGGTGTTCGGCCAGCGCCAGGAGATCGCCGACGGCTGGGACCGGCCGTCCGCGCTGATCGTGATGGCGTACTTCACCGGCGTGCACGCCGTGATCGAGGGGACGATCAGCCCGTCGCTGCAGGACCTGGTCGAGAAGATCCGCTCCGGTGCGTTCGACTACGTCCTGCTCAAGCCGGTCGACGCGCAGGCGATGATCTCGGCGTCGCGCTACCAGCCGTGGCGCGTGTTCGACCTGATCGCCGCGGTCGCGATCGCCGTCTACGCGCTGATCCAGCGCGGTCACTGGCCGTCCGGGGTCGACCTCGCGCTCGGGCTCGTGCTGTTCGGCACGGGAGTGCTCGCCACCTACGCGCTGTGGATCGTCTGCGCCGCCGCCTCGTTCTGGGTTGTCCGGCTCGACAACCTGATGTTCCTGCTCGGCTCGATCTTCGACGTCGCGCGCTGGCCGGTCTACGTGTTCGATGGCGTGTGGAAGTTTGTGTTCCAGTTCGTGATCCCGGTGGCGGTGATGACCACGTTCCCCGCGATGGCGCTGCTCGGGTGGCCCGGGACCGCCCGGACGCTCGCCACCGTCGCCGGCTCCCTGGCCCTGCTCGTGCTGAGCCGGGTGATCTGGCGCACGGCGATCCGCAGCTACACCAGTGCATCCAGCTGATCTCGCGCGCGGCCGGGGGACCGACGATTTTTGGGAAGAATCGTCCCGGCCCCCGTCATACGGGTAGCAGGTCCGGGGGTGCACACGCACGGTATCCCGGTGGAAGGCGAATGGTCGAGGGCAGGTAGCGAGACACAGCGGGCGGGTCGGGGCGGTGAGCGCAGGGCGGCGGCGGGATGGTGACGAGCGCAGGGCGGCGGCGCGTGGAAGGTGGAACGGGGGGCGCGGAGGGCGTGCAGGGGGCGGAGGGCGGCGGACGCACGGCGGGCCTTCCCCGGAATGAGGTCGGAGAGGGCAGAGGGCAGAGGGCAGAGGGCAGAGGGCGGTGGGGAACCAGGATGGGCGGCGGTTCGGGGGAGCCGCCGCCCCCTGGGGGGAACGGTTCGCGCGGCATCTTCGTGGCCGGTTCCGGGGCGCTCGACGTTGACGATGACGTCGACGTTGACTCCCGCGTTGACCTTGACGGCAGCGAAGCGATACGTAGACGTTGACCCCATTGTCGACCTCGACCTTGTCCCGTCGTTGCGTTCCGCCGAGGCTCGCAGCACCGGAACGGTCGACGTCCAACGTCGAGGGTGGGCTCAACGTCGTACGTCGCCGTCAACGTCAACGCTCTGGGTCAACGATCACGTCGACGTCGACGCTCACGAACGCCATGCCGACGTCACCCACCACGTGCGTCCCGGCGGCCAGCACCGGGTGGAGGTCGCTGCCGGTGGAGATCACTGCCAGTTGACGTCGACGTCCCACTTCACGTCGATGTCGCCCTGGCCGGGCACGTGGATGTGGCGCTCGTGCGGGTGATGCGACCGGCGCGCCTCGGGCGGCGCAGGCACCGCAGGAATCGCAGGAATCGCCGGGATCGCAGGAATCGCCGGGATCGCAGGCACCGCCGGAACGACGCGGACCCGTGGCGCGATGCGCGGCATCGGAGGCATGGGCGGCATCGGGGGCATGGGTGGCATCGGCGGCATCGGGCCGATCATCGAGTGAGGATGCGGGTGGGGATGGGGGTGCGGCCGCACGTGGATCCGGAACGGATGATCGCCGCCCTCGGGCGACCAGCCCTGCAGGCGATGCTCGAGCCGGTTCGCGACGCCCTCCAGCCGCTCGGCGAGCCGCTCCAGCTGGCCGTTGATCGCCGACGTGTCGACCTCGACCTGCGGGCCGCCGTGCTCGCACGACCCACCGTCGTGGTCCCCGTGATGGTCGTGGTCGTTGTCGTGGTCGTTGTCGTTGTCGTTGTCGTTGTCGTGGTCGTTGTCGTTGTCGTCGTCGTCGTCATGACCGGAGCGAGCCTGGCGCACGGCCTCCTTGGCCGCCCGCTTGGCCTCGCGCGCCGCTTCCTTGGCGGCCCGCTTGGCCTCGCGCGCCGCCTCGCGACCGGCCTGCTCGCCCTCGCGCTGCGCCTCCTCGGCGGCCTCCTGCGCCGACTCCTGCGCCTCGCGCTGGGCTTGCTCGGCAGCCTCCTGCGCCTCGTCGCCTGCCTCCTGCGCCTCGCGCTGCGCTTCCTCGGTGGCCTCGCGCGCCGACTCCTGCGCCTCGCGCTGGGCGTCGGCCGCCTCGCGCTGGGCGTCGCGCTGCGCGCGCTGCGCCTCGCGCTGGGCCTCGCGCTGCGCGCGCTGAGCCTCGCGCTGTGCACGCTGCGCCTCGCGCTGGGCCTCGGCTGCCTCGCGCTGCGCGTCGCGCGCGTCGTCGTCGTGATCGTTGTCTTGATCGTTGTCTTGATCGTTGTCGTCGCTGTCCGCGTCGTCATCGTGGTCGCACGCGGTCGTGATGCGGGGTGCGCCGACGAACAGCCCGCAGCCGGCCATCAGGGCGATCAGGGAACCATGGCGCATGAAGACCTCCGCCCCCATGGAGCCACAGGGGGGGCGGGAGGTTGACGCCCCGATGAGGGATTTCGCCGTTACAGCGTGTCGAGGAACGCGGTGAGGTCCGCGATCTGCGGGTCGGTCAGCCGGGCGGTGTCGGCCATGCCGTGGACCGCGCCGCGATCGCGCAGCAGAGACTCGAGGGTCGCGGCGCTGCCGTCGTGGAAGTACGGCGCGCTGGCGGCCACCCCGATCAGGCTGGGCGTGTCGCTTTCCCGTAGCGTTCCCACGAGCTTGTGACGCTGCTGGTCGGTGTAGGCCGGGCCGTCGTGACACGACCGGCAGCCCTCGCCGTCGAACACCTTGCGGCCGCGCGCGACCTGCACCGGATCGCGCGTCGGGGTGCGAACTGCGGGCAGCGCCTCCAGGTACGCGGCGAGCGCGTCGGTGTCGCGCCGCGACAGACCGGAGCCGCCGAGCCGCTTCATCGTCGACCGCAGGCTGTCGCGCAGTGTCGCATCTCCCCCATCCCACTTGTACGGATGCGTACCCACCACCCGGCCCGCCAGGAGCGGGGTCTGGAGCTCGTGCTTCTCGATCCGCCACGACAGACCGTCGGCCCGGTTGTCCGGGTGGCACGACGCGCACGCCAGGTTGCCCGCCTCCGACACCGACGAGCTGGCGGCGTGGAACAGCACCAGGCCGTCGTGCTGCTTGGCGGTCATCGCGCTCGCGATCAGGGTCGGGCCGGGCGCGACCGTCGCGGTCCCGCGGTCCGCCGGCGGCTCGGGGAACTCGATCCGGACCACGTTGCGGGTGAACGAGCACCACGCGAGCACGCGGCCCGACGGTGTGACCGCCAGTCCATCGGGGCCACACGGGTCGCCGCTGCCCAGCCCGGCGATCGGCCCGCCCTCGATCGACGCCTGCGACGCATTGCGGAGCTGGATCACCGTGTCGGTGCCCAGCCCGGCGACGTACAGCGCGTCGCGCGCCGGGTCCCAGGCGACCGCGCGCGGCTGGTGCTGCGAGATCGCCGCCGTCACCTGCTCGGTCAGCTCGCTGCCAAACCGGAAGAACGCGAGCTGATGGGTGATCGGCGATTCGGAGCCGCCGCCGTAGCTGCTGGCCCGCTCCGCGCCGTCGTTGTCCTGGACCGGGACCTCGCGCTGGAACGGCGCGACCGCCAGATCGTTGCCCAGGAAGGTCACCGCGAACGCCCCGCGCGCGAAGCTGTCGCCATCGTTGCCGCAATGGTGACAGCGCCGCGCGGACGCGTGGTCGAGCGCGATCGGGTCGGAGCGGTGCGCGCGCAGATCGATCTGATCGACCGTGCCGGTGGTGAGATAGGCGACCAGGGCGCGCGTGCCGTCGGGCGACACCGCGAGGCCGCGCGGCTCGCTGCCGAGCCCGGTGCGCCAGCGCTCGCGGCCGGTCGCCGCGTCGTACGCGACCAGCGCGCGGTCGGCGATCGTCGAGACCAGGAGCTGGCTCCGGTCGGGCGTCAGCGCCACGCCGTACGGCTCGGCGGGCGTCGCGATGCTCGATGCGATCGTCATCGTGTCGGTGTGGACCACGGCGATCCGGTCGCTGTGGCGATCGGCGACGTAGGCGATGTGGGCGGCGGCGTCGTACGTCATCAGGCCGGCGTCGCGGGCGATCGCGACCTGGCCGACGTTGTTGCCGGCGGCGTCGGTCCGGAGCAGCGCGCCGCTGTCGGCGTCGATCACCAGCGCGCCCTCGCCGTCCGCCATGATCCGCGCGCCGGTCAGGTAGGCCGGGGTCGGCGCGGCAGGTCGAGCGCCACCGACCGGCCGGCCGACCAGCTGGAACGCCGGTCCGGATCCGCCGCCGGGTCGGATCAGCGGTCTTGCGAGCGTGAGGCCCGGGACTGCGGCCGCGAGAACACCAAGGGCGAGGGTGCGCGTTCGCATCTGCATCCTGCAACGAACGCGACCTCGCGACGGTCTATTCGGGACCGTTCGACACTTTTGATCGCGCGCGGCTTTTGACCACCGCCGCGATCCAGGGCGACTACTCCGTCAGCTTGGGCGTCGTATTGCAGACCATCCTGACCGACGGGCACACGCACCGGGTCGCCACGGCCGTGACCGTGGTGGTAGGCAGACCGCCGGCGATCTCCGAGAGATCGAGCTGGCCGAGGACGCGGAGGGTGTCTTTGCGGAGCGCAAGCTTCTGCCCGGTGTGTGATTTCTTCATGCCGGAGTTCTACCCCATTCCCCGGGAGCTACCGGGTGGCCTCGATCACGGGATGGACCACGCGATTGCCGATCAACAGTCGCCAGGTGGGCGAGCACGGCGATCGAGCCGGCGCCAGCCTCGATCAGATCGGCGACCAGCGGCAGGTGCAGCGGATCGGGAGTTCGCAGCGCGCGACCGCGGAATGCGATCCGATCTATGACCACTACACCGTCTGGTTGGGCGTCGTGTTGCAGACGACATGGACCGACGGGCACAGGCCGCGGGTCGGCAGGACCGTGGTGGTGGGCAGACCGGCGGCGATCTTCGAGAGATCGAGCTGGCCCAGGACGCGGAGGGTGTCCTTGCGGAGCGCGAGCTTCTGCGCGGTGTGTGATTTCTTCATGCCGCAGTTCTACCCCATCAACTGTGAGCTACGGGGTGGCCTCGATCACGGCGCGGACCACGCGATCGCCGATCAGCAGCGCGTCTGCCGCCTTTTGCCCGCTCTCGACTGCGCCGATCCACGTATAGCGCCCATCGAGGTGCGGGGCGCGGCTGTGCATCACGAACCACTGCGAGCCGCCGCTGTCGCGCCCCGCGTCCGCGATGCCGACGCCGCCCGCCAGGTACCCCGCGCCGTCCAGCACGGTCGCCGGCTCGGCGGGTAGCGCGAACCCCGGTCCGCCCGATCCGGACTCCGTCGGATCGCCGCCCTGCACGACGAAGTCCGGCACGACGCGGTGAAACGCGATGCCGTCGTAGAACCCGCGGCGGGTCAGCGCGACGATCGCGGCGACCGCCCACGGCGCCACCTCCGGATGGAGCGCGATGACGATCTCGCCGCGCGTGGTGGTCAACCGCCAGCGCAGGCCGTGTCCGATCACGGTGGAGACGTCGACCGGCGGCGGCGGCGGCGGCGCGGCCGGCGGCGTCCAGCGCCGCGGCTCACCGAGCGCTTCGAGACAGCCGATCGCCGCGCGGGCGCGCACCGGATCGGCGTCGAGCGCGCCGCGGCAGGCGTCGGCTCCGCCGTCCAGCCGGCGCTTGCCGATCAGCTGGAGCAGCGCCGCGCCGAGCTCGGGATCGCGCTCGGCGCGGGTCCGTGCGATCACCGCCGCGTCGAGCGGCGCGAGCGATCCGCGGTCGGCATCGCCGGCGGCGTCGTAGATCGAGCCGGCGGCGTCGACCGCGGCGCTCGCGAGGTTGAGCTCGCGCGCCGCGAGCGCGGCGATCACGGTGGCGATCGCGCTCGCGCGATCGGAGGCGTCGCCGGCCTTCCACAGCGCGGGCAGCGCGCCGAGCCCGGCGGCGCGGACCCGAGCATCGGGGTGGGTCGTCAGCCGGTCGAGCGCGGCGCGGCGCGCGGCGAGCGGACCGGCGCCGGCCTCGATCAGATCGGCGACCAGCGGCAGGCGCAGCGGATCGGGCAGCGCGCAGCGCGCGACCGCCTCGAAGTCGGGGGCCGGCCGGGCGCGCTCGATCGCCGCGATCGCCAGGCAGCCGATCCAGCCCCGGGTCAGCGCCGGCAGCCCCGCCGCGGTGGACGCCCGGCCGGCGAGCGCGCCGAGCGCCGAGCCGACCACCGGGCGCTCGGCCGCACCGGCGAGCGCCCGCTCGCCCTCGACCACGACCTGCGCCGCGGCGGGCTCGCTCCGGCCGAGCTCGTCGAACCGGCGCACGATCGCCGCCGCGATCGCGTCCTTGCCGTCGTCGGAGTCGGCCAGCGCGCGCACCGCCTCGACCGCGACCCGCCAGTCGCGATCGAGCAAGAGCTTCGTGCCCGCGGCCCCGGCCGCCCCGGCCGCCTTGCGCCGGCCGAGCGCGGCGATCGCCTGCGCGCGGATCTCGGCGACCGGATCGCCGAGCCGGGCGACCAGCGCGGCGACGCTGGCGGGATGGTCCGGCGGCTGGTACTCGCGGCCGAGCGCGTGCACCGCCGCATAGCGCACCGCCGGATCGGCGGCCGAGCTCGCCGCGATCAGCGCCTGGCGCGACGGCTCGGCGAGCGCGATCTTGCGCCGGCCGTGGCGGCCGAGCGCGAGGCCGGCCAGCTCGGCGAGCCGCGGATCGCCGAGCGCCGCGACCAGCGCCGGCTGGACCGCCGCCGTCCCGGCGCGGCCGAGCGCCTCGACCACCGGCCGCCCGCCGCGCGGCAGCGCCGCCACCAGCGCGTCGCTCGCCCCGAGGTCGCGATCGTCGTCGAGCGCGGCGGCGACGCCGATCGCCGCGGCGGCGGCACCCACCACGTCGGGATCCGGATCGCCGAGCGCCGCGATCAGCGCGTCGATCCCGCGAGGGGCGCTGCCCCCCGCCCCGCCCGCGGAGCCGTCGGGGTCCCCACCCCCGGTCTCGCTGCGGGCGACTGTGCCGAGCGCCCCGATCCGGCCGAGCCCGCGCAGCGCGAGCAGCCGGGCGGGCTTGTCGCCGCGGCGCGCGAGCACGACCAGCTCGGCGGTGCCGCCGGCGCGCCGCGCCTCGGCCTGCGCGATCCGGATCCGCAGCGCGGTGTCGGCCGCGGCGACCTCCGGCGGCGGCAGCCCCGGCCGCGCAGGCGCGGGACACCCGGCGAGCAGCCAGGTTGCAGCGGTTGCAGCGATCAACGAGCGAAGCGAGGTGACGGGGGGAGGGGACCCCGACGGCTCGGCCGGCGGGGCGGGGGGCAGAGCTCCCCGTGGGATCAACGACCACCGGCGCGACATGCGCGCATGGTAGCCGAAGCGGGTTGAGACAACGCGCGCGGCGCCCGGGTTCCCGCGAATTCTTCGACGAGGAATCGCGATCGGGCGGCCGCTGCGCCGCGCGCAAAACCGCTCGCGTTCCCCGCGATCGCGTGACATCGTCGCACCATGCGCTCGCCCAAGGCCGCGCTCGTCGCTGCCGTCCTCGCGGATGTCCTCGGTTCCGGTCTCGTCTCCGGCCTCGCCTCCGGCACCTGCCTGCTCGCCGCGCTCGCCGGCTGCAAGCGCGACGAGCCGGCGCCCGAGCCCCGGCCCGCGCCCGCACCGCACCGGGACGTCAAGCGGACGATCGACACCAACCCGCTGCCGGCGCTCGCCCGGGATCGCGGCGGCGCCACCGGCAAGCCGCTGTGGGCGACCGGGTTCGGCGGGCTCGGCATCGACGCGCCGCGCGCGATCGCGATCGCGCCGGGCGGCGACAGCTACGTGGTCGGCTACTTCGACGGCGAGATCGACCTCGGCCCGGCCGGCCGGCACCGCGCGGCCGACGGCGACAAGGACCCCAAGCATCCCGGCACCGACGCGTTCGTGGTCCGGCTCGATCCCGACGGCAAGATCGTCTGGGGCAAGACGTTCGGCGCCGGCCGCGACGACGCGGCCAACGGCGTCGCGGTGCGCGGCGATCGCGTCGTGGTGGTCGGCCAGTTCCTCGACCGGCTCGAGCTCGGCGAGCTCAAGCACGCCGCGGCCGGCTCCGACGACATGTTCGTCGCCGCGTTCGACACCCGCGGCGAGCCGCAGTGGCTGTGGACCGCCGGCGGGATCGACTCGGACGGCGCCAACGCGGTCGCGGCCACGCCGGACGGCGGCTGGGTGGTCGGCGGGTCGTTCAGCCAGTCGGTCGAGCTGCAGGGTGCCAAGCTGGTATCGCACGGCGGCACCGACGCGATGCTGATCAAGCTCGCGGCGACCGGCGACCTCGAGTGGGTCAAGCAGTTCGGCGGCCACTACAACGACACGATCTCGCACGTCGCGGTCGACCCGCGCGGCAACATCTACATCCAGGGCGTGTTCCGCGACACCGCCGACTGGGGCGGCAAGCCGCTGACCGCGCACGGCGGCTCGGACAACGACGTCGTGCTCGCCAAGTACGACGCCAACGGCGACCACGTGTGGTCGCAGGGCTTCGGCAACGCGTTCAACGACGTCGCCGGCGGGCTCACCGTCGATCCGGCCGGCAACGTCACCATGGTCGGCTCGTTCGATCGCAGCGTGTCGTTCGGCCCCGGCGATGACCACGCCTCGGCCGGCGAGGCCGACGCGTTCATCGCGCGGTTCACCGGCGACGGCAAGCTGGCATGGGCGCACAGCTTCGGCGCCGATCGCGAGGACATCGCCTACGGCGTCGCGGCCGACGCCGCCGGCAACACCGTGACCACCGGCTGGTTCCAGGGCTCGGTCGATTTCGGAACCGGCGCGATCGCCAGCAAGGGCAACAAGGACGTGTTCGCGCTCAAGCTCGATCCGGCCGGCCGCCTGCTCTGGGTCCGGACCTGGGGCGACCGCGATCACGATCAGGGCCGCGCGGTCGCGGTCGACGACAAGGGCTGCGCGATCGTCGTCGGGATCTACCGCTTCACGCTCGCGCTGACCTCGCCTCCGCTGGAGTCGGTGCGCGCCGAGGGCGATCGCGTCCCCAAGCCCGACGCGTTCGTCATCAAGCTCGATCGCTAGTACGTGGTTCGCCGTAGCGCGGCCCCCGCGTCGAAACACCCCGCCCGCGGCGCCGCGTACCGCCCGGGAGGGTGTACAACCAGGCGACGCCACTGCCACTCACAGGGAGAACACATGGCCAAAGCGAAGAAGGGTAAGGGCGGCGCGAGCCGTCCGACGGAGATGTTGCTCGTTGCCTCGAAGGTCCGCCAGCAGATCCGCGATGCCGGCTGCAACGTCGCCGGTGATGCGCTCGACGGCCTCAACGCCTACGTCGCCTGGCTGATCGAGCAGGCCGCGAAGCGCGCCACCGAGAACGGGCGCAAGACCGTCCGGACCCACGACTTTATCATCATGTAGGCTCCGGGCCGTCCGGCTCGCCGTGCCAGCGCAGGACAGCGACGCATGCGCCCGCATTTTTCGGCGGGTTTGCCTTAGAATGCTGGCCCGGTGATGGGGGCTCCGATTTATCTGGTCTCCGCCTGCGCGTCCGGCGAGGAATTCGTTGCCGCGTTCCGGCGCTACGCGGACAAGAACGGGCTGTTCATCCCGATCGGAGATCCGCTGCCACCGGGCTCGCGAAGCCGGTTCGCGGTGACCCTGCGCGACGGCGGCGTGATGGTCGAGGGCGAGGCGGAGATCGTGAGCTCGGGTCGCGCGCCGTCGGTCCTGCATGGCCGGGTCGGCATGACCCTGCGCTTCGTCCAGCCCGATGATGCGAGCCGCACCACACTGAGCGAGCTGGAGAAGGCGCGGCTGGCGATGAAGCCGGCGCCGCCGAGTGTGCCCCCGCGCCCGGCCGACATCCCCGCCGAGCCGCGGCCGGTCCCGCCGCCGGTCCAGGGCCGGATCGACGCGGTGAACGCGCTCGCCGAGTGCGTCGCGATCGGCGATGTCTCCGGGCTCGGCGCGCCGCTGCCCCCGGTGGCCCTGCCACCGCCCAAGCCCGGACCCAGGTTCGTGATGCCGGCGATCCCGGCCGCGCGCACGGCGCCCGGGACCAGCCCGCCCGGTACGCTCGGCGTCGCGCCCCGCCCCGCCCCGGCGCCTCGCCCGTCGACCGCGCCGCTGCCGATCGCGGTCCCGCGGCCGGACGACCGCGCCGCTGCCGAGCCCCCGGCGGTCACCCCGCGCGCGACGCCCCAGCCCGATCGCCTGCGCTCCGCCGAGCGCACCGCCGCACCGGATCCGGTCTCCGGTCTGTCCCGGACCATGACCGCGATCGAGGTGGCACCCGGGCCGGCGTCGGACACCATGGTCGCCGTGTCGCCGCCGGCGACGCTGCCGGCCGAGCCGAGCCTGCTCCCCGAGGCGAGCGGGCGGTTCGACCGGGGCCCGATGTCGGCGACGATGACCGCGGTGCCGGTGCCGAGCCCGAATCCGCCGTCGGCGCCGACCGTGATCGGCGGTCCCGTGGTCCCGGTCGATGACGACGACAGCGGGCGGACCCAGATCCACGCCGGCGCGCCGCGGCCGACCCCGCCCCCGCCAGGCGTGGCCGGCGGGGCGGAGGGCAAAGCCCCCCGAGGGATCGACACCGCGCCGCTGCACGCCGACGCACGCCCGACGCTGCCGCCGTTCGACGTCGCGCAGACCTTGCGCGATCCGCCGGTGCGCAGCCTCGAGCCCCGGCCCGGTCCGCAGGTGCCGGTCACGATGCACGGCATGCCGCTCGAGCTGCGGCCACCGGCGCCGCCGCTGCACGCCGACCTCGAGATCACCGAGCCGACCGACATCTCGATGCCGCCGGAACCGCCGAGCTCGCCCTCGGCGGAGCTCCCCACCGAGCCCGCGCCGTCGACCGATCCCGAGGCCGCAGCGCTGGCGTCCGCGGCCATGCCGTCGATCGAGCCCGAGGCCGCGCTGGTGTCCGCCGCCACGCCGTCGGCCGAGATCGACGCGCCCGCGCTGGCGGTCGACGAGGCGCCGTCGTCCGAGCTGCCGGCTGAGCCGTCGGGCCCGCAGTCGATCGAGCCAGCGCCGGAGGACCCCGACGCGCCGCCGCGCCCGCCGTCGGTCCAGATCGAGACGCTGGAGATCCAGGAGTCCGATGCCATCACGCACGAGCTGAGCGCGGAGCCCGAGCCGGACGCCGCTGCCGGCCGCCCTCGCCGCACGGTCGTCGGGGTCGCGGTCCAGCCGACCGGCGTCCTGATCCCGCCCGCACCCGCCACCCGGCGCGCTGCGATCCCGGCCGCGCCGGCCGGTCCGGATGAGCCGACCACGATCCGAGCCGGCGATCCCGCGATCGATGCCGCCGCGCCGACCGTGCCTCCCGGATCCGATCAGCTGTCCGCCGCGGAGCCACCGCTGGACGAGCCCGTATCGGCGGCGCCGGCCGCGATCACGGGCGCCCTGCCGTCGGGCGACTGGACGATCGCGCTCGATCCGGCGGCTCCCGGCGGCTGGAGCCCGCCGCGCCACGCCGTCCCGCGCCATCTCCTGGCCGGCATCCCCGCCGCGCCCGCGCTGGCGGGACCGAACCCCGACGACGCTGCGTCGCCCACCCCGCTGCAGCGGCCCAGCGAGATGCCGGCGGTCGAGCCCAAGGTGCAGATCGATCCGACGCTGATCGAGCCGGCCCACGCATCGCTGTCGATGGCCTCGTCGCCGGACCTCGCCGGCTCCGCGCCGGAGCTGGCGATGTACGCGCGCGACCCCGGACACGAGGCCGTCGAGGCACCGGCGCTCCACATGATGATGGCGGTGCCTCAGCCCGGCCCGTACGCGCCGCAGCACGGCTCGCCGATGCACGGCGGTCCGCTGCCGGGATATCCGCTCGAGCCGCCCTACGCGAGGATGCCCGGCGGGCTACCGCCTGGCGTGGTCTCCGCCGACGCCAGCGCGTTCGGCGCCGTGCGCTACCCGCCGATGCCGTCCCAGGTCCGGCGGCGCCATCTCGTCATCATGCTCGTGACCGCGGTGGTCGCGGTGCTGCTCGGCATCGCCGCGATGCTGCTGTTTCGCCGGCCCACGCCCCCGGTGAGCCCGGGCGCGCAGGGCGACGACCGGTCGGGCGGGATCGAGACCCCGTCGTCCGGCGAGCCGGCGCGCGGTCCGGACAGCCCACCACCCGGCGATCCGGCCGCCGCGCCGCCGGGTGCTGCGCCGGCCGCCGCGGTGACCACACCTCCCGGGACGCCGGCATCGCCGGGCTCCGGCCGTCCCGATCCCGCCCACGCCGCCGCGCCAGCGGCTGCGCCGGGCGCCTGCTACGCCGACGTCAGCAGCGTGCCCGCCGGCGCCGAGATCGTCCTCGATCAGGCCAGCGTGATCGGCACGACCCCGCAGCGCGTCGCGCTGCCGTGCGGCCACCCGGTCGAGCTCCTGGTCCGCAAGCCGCACCTGGTCCCGTCGACCCACACGATCACCCCGACCCCCGAAGGCACCGCCGTCCAGTTCGTGCTCGTCCGGCAGACCTTCCTGGTCAAGGTCAGCTCGACGCCGCCGGGCGCCACGGTCACGCTCGGTGGCAAGTCGCTCGGTGTCACGCCGACCATGGTCAAGGTGCCGGCGTTCGAGTCCTCGACCCTGAGCATCGCCAGGGACGGTTACGAGACCGAGAGCGAGACGGTCGCGCCGCGCGGCAACGGCACCGCCGTCCACACCGTGCTCAGGAAGGCCGAGCACAAGAAGCCGCGCTGAGCGCCGCGCGGCGAGCCCGCTCGGCGGCGCACCTCACTTCCAGAACGGCGGCCGGCTCGGCCTGGCGCCGGCATCGGGCGGCAGCCCGCTGGTCGCCAGCTTCGCGAGCTCGTTGGCGATCGCCTCGAGCTCGGCGGCGAGGTGGGTCGGCGCCGCCAGCGCGTCCGACAGCCGCCGCACCAGCGCCTCGACCGCGCCGGCGAGCTCGTGGCTGCCGCCCACCGAGCGCAGGTCCTCGATCCACTCGGTCAGCCGCTGCCGCACCCGCCGGATCGCGGCCCCGTCGCAGCCGCCCGCGATCTGCGCCTCGAGCTCGAGCGCGAGCTCGACGAGCCGCCGGACGTACCCCACGATCACCGCCGCCGACGCGCCGACGACCCCCGCCGTGTCGGACACCTTGAGCGGTTGCAGACCGTGGGGCGGTGGCATGGGCGAGAACGGCCTGGGAGGTGAAGCCGGGGCCGGTCGCGGCGCGGGCGGCGGCACGGGCCGGGCTTCATACGAAGCCTGCGGTGGCGGCATGCCCGGCGGACCGGCGTCCAGCATCACCGGCCGCATCCGACCGGCGATCGACACCGGACCGGCCGCCCCGGCAGCCCCGGCAGCCCCGAACGTCGCCGGCGCGTACCCCGCCGGTGACGGCGTCGATCCCATCATGTCATGCGCCGCGGTCCAGCCCGCCGGCGGCTCCACCGACTGCACCACCTGGCGCAGCCCACCGCCCGGGTTCACCGCCGCGCTGCGGTCGATCGCGACGAACGCGGTGAACCGCGACAGCACGCCGAACTGCTTCGACACCCGCACGATCTCCGGTTCCAGCTCCCGCGCGCCGGCTGCGTAGCGGTCCTCGAGGTCGCGCAGGCGGGCGCGCGCCCAGCTCGCGGCCAGCCAGCTCGCCGCCTGCGCCGGCTGGCTCAGCGCCACCGACTGCTTCCACGGATCGCCCAGGCTCGTGCCCTCGACCTCGATCGCCGCCCCCGGCGCCGCCGCACCGCGGTAGCGCCCGAAGATGACCACCGGCGCCCCCGCGTACACGTCCGGCAGCTTGCCCGGCGCGAGCGCGCCGCGCTCGAGCTCCAGCCCGGTCGCGCGCAGCGCGAGCTCGGTCGCGATCGGCGTGCCGATCCGGCGGTGGACCTTGGCCATCACCGCGTCGAGCCGGTCCTCGGACTCGACCAGCTCGCACAGCCCGCCGCCCGCCGCCGCGAGCCGGCGCAGGAACGCCGCGTTGACCGCCTGGTCGATGCCGAGCGTGAACATCTTGATGTTGCGCAGGCTCGGCGCGATCTGGCGCAGCACGTGGTCCTCGTTGCCGACCTGCCCGTCGGTGGCCAGCACGATCACGCGCTCGCGGTCGTCGGTGCCCCCCGACAGCATCGCGAGCGCGCCGCCGAGCGCCGGAGCGATCTCGGTCCCGCCCCGCGCCTCGACCCTGGCGAGCGCCTCGACCGCGCGGAACCGGTTGCGATCGGTCGCGTCGAGCAGCCCGGGCGACGGCAGCGGATCGAGCGTGTCGTCGAACGCCAGCGCGCAGAACCGATCGCGCGAGGTCAGCGTGTCGATCATCCGCGCCGCCGCCCGGCGCGCCGCCACCATCTTCCACCCCTTCATGCTCCCGGAGCGATCGATCACGAACACCACGTCGCGCGGCTTGGCCCGGACCGCCCGCGTGCTCGGCGGCACGATCGTCAGCGCGAACGTCCCCGCCGCACCGCCCGGGTCGTCGGCGCATACCAGCGAGCTCGCCAGCGCTGCGCCGGCCCCCGCCTCGCCGGGATCGATCCGCCAGCGCAGGATGAAGTCGCGATCCAGCCGCTCGCCGGGCTGGACCTCGATCACCTGGGCATCGCGCCGCGCCACCGTCACCGCATGCAGGCTCGACGCCACGTCGCGCACGACCCCGTCCTGCAGCGCGACCCGCAGGCCGAGCCGCACCGGGTTCGGGCAGCCCGGCAGCCGCACCGGCGGCGAGATCCGCGACGCGTCCGGCACCAGATCGGTGTCCGCCGCGCGGCCCAGCCCCGCCGGATCGCCGCCGAGCGCGGTCCCCGGGACGTAGCGCGGCGCCACCACCAGCGGAAACCGGAACGTCACCTCGCCGTCGTCGACCGGCAGCGGGCCGACCAGCGACAGCCGCACCGTCGCCGCATCGCCGGGCATCAGGTTGCCGACCCGCAGCGTGAACACCCCCGGCCGCTCCTCCTCGGTGATCGCCGCGCGGTGCCCCGCCGCGATCGCCTGGTCGTACTGCGCCCGCGCCGCGCCGCGCTCGTCGATCACACCATCGATCACCCGCCCGGCGACCTCCATCCGGAAGCGGTGCACCGCCGCGCGATCCGGCAGCGGGAAGATGTACGTCGCCTCGATCGCCTCGCCGGTCGGGTTGACGAACCGCTGCGCCAGCTCGATCGTCGCGATCACCCCCACGACTCGCGCGTCGACCTCCATCGCGACCAGCGGGAGCTGCCCGCGCGCGGTCGCGAGCGCGCCGAACCCGGCGTCCGGGTTGCGGCCGTATCCGGCGACCTCCTCATCACTCATCAGGACCATCGGCGATGCAGTCATTCGTCTCCTCCAGGATCTGAGGCAGGGTGGGATGCGAGCCGGCGCGATGCCAGCTCGGCCAGAACCGGCGCCGCGGCCGCGCGGATCGCGCGCACGTCGGCGGGTGATACGGTCATGCGGTCGTCGACGACCGACAGCGACAGGACAACGTGCGGCGCGAGCTCGATGCGCAGCTCGACCACGGGCGGCGCCCCGGTGCCCGGTCCCGCCGGCGCGCTCGCATGCTCCGCGAGCGATCGTCCAGCGGACGGCCCTGGCCCGCTGCGCTCCATCGCAGCGCCGGACGCGGCGGCCCGCGCCGCGTCTGCGTCGAGATCGAGCGCGCGGCTCGCGCCGCCATTGGCCGTGGCATCGGCCTGCCTCGGCTCGCGCTTCCAGAACTCGGCGCGCGCGGCGGGCCTGGCCGCCGACGGCAGCGCCATGCCTGACATCCGCGCCAGCGTCGGATCATCGAGCGTCGACCACACCGCCTGGATCTCCTGCAGCGAGCGGCCCATCGCCTGCAGCCGCTTGATCGCCACCACCTGCGCCACGTGCCTCGGCCCGTATAGCGCCGTCCGGCCGCGCATCGCGCTCGGCCGATCGAGCAGCCCCAGCGTCACGTAGTAGCGAACCGTCCGCTCGTCGGGCACCGCCCGGACCTGCCCGTTCTTCGGCGCCGGCAGCGCGGCGATCCGCGCCGCGACCTCGGCAACCAGCTCGGGCAAGGTCCACGGGGCGTCCACGCATTCTATGTAACACTGTTACATTCACTGTCAAATAGGTTCTAGAGAATCCAATAAGACCAGTTACTTGGAGATCCAATGGGATGCCCGCGCTCAAACACGTCCCCCTCTAGCTCGCCGGTTGGCGGCGGGATGAGCAGGCACCGTCAGGCGTGGGCGCACGTCATGGACGCAAGGACAACGACCGGATCGGCCCGGGCTTCCTTGCCGGCTCGTTGGGTTTCGAAAGCTCGACCTGAAACGCAGCCACCACTGCAGACAATGCAGCCCCGATCTTCGCGATGTCCGTCTCCAGTTCCGTGGTACTTGGCGGCGGCCGAACGCGTCCGCGTGGTGATGGATACCGAAACGCGGTTGCGTACGCGGCGAGATGCTCGATTGCTCGCAAGGCGGGCTTGATCGGATTCTCGTCGGGGATCTTGTCCACCATGTCGGGGAGCTCGTGACGGATGCCCGCTTGAACTCCCTCGGACGTCGAGACCGCACGGATCACCTTCTCGGCGGCTTGCTCGCAGAGGTACGCCGCGTTGCGATTGCCTGCCTGATTCAAGAGGCGCGCGCATCGAGGTCCTCGCTGGCGATCCGCAACATGCCCGCAATGAGCTCAGCGCTCATAGAGCAGGATGCCGTCGAGGCGTGTTGCGTAGGCGAGGGTGTTCGGCACTGGACGATCTGCGTCGAAGTCGGAGGCGCGATAGACGATCAGGTCCGAAGGTACATCCGGCTGGCGCTTGACGCGCCAGACCGTCATCGGATCGTCGAAGTCCGCAGGCTCCGGGCAATCTGATACCACTGCGAGGAGATCCCAGTCGCTGTCTAGACCGGCGTCACCTCGTGCGCGACTGCCAAACAACCAGATCTGTAGCGGGTTCCATCGCTCGACGACACGAGCGAGGATCGGCGCGATCGGGCGGAGGTCGATCGCGTGGCCGCACCGATCGAGCGGCGCGGGTAGCGGCCTCGGGAGGCCGCTCGCGATCGAGGTGACCGACACGGCTCAACGTAGCATATCCATGGCCTCGGCAGGTCACCTCGACGTGCCGCGGGACTAGCACGAGCCTCCAGCCCTCCAGGTCTCCGACGCTGTTATTCGGCACCTCCGAGGCGCGCGCCGTGGCCCGCCGGGCCGAGGTCGGCCGCTGCCCGCATCGAGGGGTGTCGGACCTAGCCCGTGCTCGAATGGCTCGGAGGCGAACGGCTCGCCGGTGAACCGGCCGCTCTGCGCGGGCTCGCCGATCGCGGCCCGCGCGCCGGCAGCGAGCAGCACGACGGCGACCGCCCGCGGAGCATGACATCATTGTAGACAGGCCAGCCGGGACGGGCACGTTTCGTTACCCTCGGGGGGACGGCCCGCGCGCAAACTCGATGGGTTACGATGGCATGGTCCGTGAAAAGGGCTGACCCGTGACCACCGCCGCGCGCATCCTGGTCGTCGACGACGATCGCTCGATCCGCCGCACGCTGGAGAAGTTCCTCGGCGGCGAGGGCTACCAGGTCGCGACCGCGCAGGACGCGCCGGGGGCGATCGCCGGTGCCGACGCGGCGGATCTGATGCTGCTCGACCTCGGTCTGCCCGGCGGTAGCGGGTTCGACGTGCTGGCCGCGCTCGCCGACCGGCCGCGGCCGCCGACCATCGTGGTGATCACCGCGCGCGACGACATGCAGTCGACGGTCAAGGCGATCCAGCTCGGTGCGTACGAGTACCTGGTCAAGCCGATCGACATCGACCGGCTGCGCGGCGTGATCCGGCAGGCGCTCGACAGCCGCGAGACCCGCGATCAGCTCGCGGCGTTCGTCACCGGGGCGGCCGAGGCGCGGATGGGTGGCGACATCCTGGGCAAGAGCCCGGCGATCCGCGACGTGTGGAAGCAGATCGGCGCGGTGTCGACCACGCGCGCCGCGGTGCTGATCACCGGCGAGTCCGGCACCGGCAAGGAGCTGGTCGCGCGCGCGATCCACGTGTCGTCGGCCGACCGCGATCGGCCGTTCGTCGCGGTCAACTGCACGGCGCTCGCGCCCGGCGTGCTGGAGAGCGAGCTGTTCGGCCACGTCAAGGGCGCGTTCACCGGGGCGATCGCCGACCGGCCGGGCCGGTTCGAGCTCGCCGGCAAAGGGACGCTGTTGCTCGACGAGATCGCCGAGATCCCGCTCGACCTGCAGGCCAAGCTGCTGCGCGTGGTCCAGGAGCGCACGTTCGAGCGGGTCGGCGACGCGCGGCCGATCGCGCTCGAGGCCCGGATCATCGCCGCGACCCACCGCGACCTCGCGGCGATGGTGGCGCGCGGCAGCTTCCGCGAGGACCTGTTCTACCGGCTGCGCGTGGTCGAGATCGCGCTGCCGGCGCTGCGCGAGCGCGCGGGCGACATCCCGATCCTCGTCGAGGGACTGCTCGCCAAGATCAACCGCGACCTCGGCAAGGCGGTCCGCTACGTCACGCCGGCCCGGCTGGCCGCCCACGGCTGGCCGGGCAACGTGCGCGAGCTCGAGAACGCGCTGACCCGCGCGGTCGTGCTCGCCAAGACCGACGTGCTCGACGAGACCCTGCTGCCGATCGGCGCGGCGGCGCCGGGTGAACCGGCAGGCGGCGAGGCCGACGCCGACGGCGCGCTGCCGACCCTGCGCGAGCTCGAGCGCCGCCACATCATCCGCGTGCTCGCCCACACCGAGTGGAACAAGCGCCGGGCGTGCGCGATCCTCGACATCAGCCGGCCGACGCTCGATCGCAAGATCGAGGAGTACGGCCTGCGCCGGGAGGAGCCGGCGTGAGCCTCGGCCTGGTCCCGCTCGCGATCGCGGCGATCGGCGCGTCGTACGCGGCGCTCGTGCTGCGCGGCTGGCGGCGGCGCGACAACCTGATGTTCGGGCTGCTCGCGCTGACCGACGCCCTGATGGTCGCGTGGCGCGGGGTCAACGTGCTGACCGGCGGCTCGATCATCGCGGCCAGCGTGCTGGTGCCGTGCATGCTGGGCGCCATCGTGCTCGCGTTGCTCACGCTGGAGTTCGTGACCGCGTTCCCGCGCCGGCCGCCGATGGGCTCGCGCTGGCGCGCCGCGATGCTGGCGTGGGGCGCGATCGGCGCTGCGATCGCGTACACGACCGCCGTGCCGAGCAACGAATCCCAGTCGACCGGCATCCTGGCCGAGGTGGTGTTCTTCGGCCCGGCGACGGTGCTGGTGTTCGTGCTCGGTGCGATCGCGCTGCGCCGCACCCGGCAGCGCGACGCGCGGCTCGTGATCAAGGTCCTGTGGTTCCGGTGGGCGTTCAGCTTCGTCGCCTACACCGTCGCTCCCGCGCTCGGCTGGCTCGAGCCTGCGGTGTGGATCGAGACCACGTTCGCGACGACGATCAGCTTCGTGATGGTCGGCACCACGGTGCTGCGTGGCGAGCTGTTCTCGATCCGGTCGTCGGCGGCCGAGGTCGTGACGATCGCCGCGATCGCGATGCTGGTGATGCTCGGCGGCGGCGGCGCGGTGATCGCAGCGCTGACCTACGTCGCGCCCGGCCGGCTCCAGCTGCTCGCGGTGCTCGGCGCGGCGTTCGTGCCGCTCGGGCTGGCCGCGCTGGGCCATGCGCTGTACCCGCGGGTCGAGCGCCGCGTGCTGGCCGGGCTCGACGAGCGCCGCGCCCGCCGGCTCGGCGTCCAGGGCGAGCCGCTGCCGGCCGACGCCGGCGCCGCGATCGCCGAGGCCAGCCGCCGGATCGCGTCGATCGGCGACGGCACCGCGGTGCGCTGGGTGCCCGGCGGTGAGCTGCCGGCCCGGCTCGCGCCCGAGCTCGCGCTCGGCGAGCCGCTGCGCCGGGACGAGCAGCCGGACCTGCCGGCCGGCGTCGTGGTGCCCGCGCTCGGCGCCGATCGCGTGCTGGTCGGCGCGTTCTACCTCGACGGCGGCCTGGTCGACCGCGACACCTACGTCGTGGCGCGCGATCTGGCGGCGCGGGTCGCGCTCGCGGTCCAGCGCGCCCAGGCGGTGTCCGAGCTGCTCGACGCGCGCCGGCTCGCCGCGCTCGGCCAGTTCGCCGCGGCGATCGCGCACGACATCCGCACGCCGCTGACCAGCATCTCGATGAACGTCCAGATCCTGCGCCGCAAGCTGCAGCTGCCCGACGACGACCGCGAGCACCTCGAGATCGCGCTCGAGGAGCTCGCCCGGCTCGATCGCTCGGTCGCCGAGATCCTCGACTTCGCCAAGCCGGTCAAGCTGACGTCCGAGCCGATCGACGTCGGCGAGCTGATCGAGACCTGCGGCCGCAGCCTGACGCCGGTGCTGTCCGGGCGCGGCGTCTCGGTCCGGATCGAGCCGGCGCGGCCCGGGCACGACGGCGAGCGCGACGCGCTGACCGTGCACGGCGATCCGCAGCGGCTGCGCCAGGTGCTGACCAACCTGGTCGACAACGCGGCCAACGCATCGCGGCCGGGTGCCGAGGTCACGCTGCGCGCGGCGGCGACCGGCGATCGCTGCGTCGCGATCGAGATCGAGGACCACGGCCGCGGGATCGGCCCCGACGACCTGCCGCGGATCTTCGAGCCGTTCTTCACGACCCGGCCCGACGGGACTGGCCTCGGCCTCGCGATCGTCCACAAGGTGATCCGCGCCCACGGCGGCGACATCAAGGTCCGCTCGACGCTCGGCGCCGGCTCGACGTTCACGATCACGCTGCCCCAGCCGGCGTGAACCCGCCGCGGCGCGCGCCGCACCGGCCGCGTTGCACCGGCGACGGTAACGGCATTTCGGGGAGGTAACGCTCCGTTACCGTGGCAGCCGGGTAACGCCGCGAGATCGCGCGCCGCGCGGCCGGCATGCGAGCTGCTCTGACCGAGGGAACATGTGGACCCTGGCTCGCAAGCTGCTGTTTCACGATCGCCTGCGGTTCGCCGTCGCGATCGCCGGTGTCTCGGTGTCGGTGATGCTCGTGCTGGTCCAGGTCGGCATGTACTTCGGTTTCATGGACACCGCGTCGTCGCTGATCGACGCCAGCCGCGCCGACCTGTGGGTCAGCAAGCAGACCAACGAGTCGTTCGAGTTCGCGACGCCGTTCGACGATCGCGCGTTCTACCGGGTCGCGTCGGTCGCCGGCGTCGCCCACGCCGAGCGCGTGGTGATGAACTTCGCGCAGTGCAAGCTCCCCGATGGCGGCGATCTCGGCGTCCAGGTCGTCGGGGTCGACACCACGCCCGGCCACCGGCCGCTGCTCGCGCCGTGGAACGTGGTCGACGGCGACGCCCGCCGGCTCGCCGAGCCGGGCGCGATCATCGTCGATCGCACCGAGGTTCCCAAGCTCAAGTTCGACCGGATCGGCCACACCACCGAGATCGCCGGCGTGCGCGCCGAGGTCGTCGCGGTGACCAGCGGGATCCGGTCGTTCACGACCTCGCCGATCGTGTTCGCCGACCTGCGCACCGCGCGCAGCTACCTGCCGCAGCTCGGCGGCGAGCCGGTGACCTACGTGCTGGTCGAGGTCGCGCCCGGCGTGCGCGTCGCCGACGTCCAGGCCCGGATCAGCGCGCTGCCCCACCTCGCCGCGTACACCACCGCCGAGATGTCGGCGCGCACCCGGAGCTACTGGTCGACCCGCACCGGGGTCGGCGCCGGGTTCTTCACCACCGCGGTGCTCGGCGTGGTCGTCGGGTTCGTCGTCGTCGGCCAGATCCTGTACAGCGGCACGCTGCAGTACCTCCGCGAGTACGGCACGCTCAAGGCGATGGGCGCCCGCAACGGCGCGGTCGTCCGCGTGATCCTGTCGCAGGCGATGATCTCCGCGGCCCTGGGCTTCGCGGTCGGCGCGCCGCTCGCGATCGCGATGCGCGCGGCGATGAAGCTCGCCAACCTCAGCGTCGCGCTGACCCCGCCGCTGTACGCCGCGACCGCCGCGATCACCGCGGCGATGTGCGCGTTCGCCGCGCTGCTCTCGATCGTCAAGGTGCTGCGGCTCGACCCCGCGTCGGTGTTCAAGGGCTAGCCGCAGGCAACACAGGAACCACCATGATCGCACTCGCCGTCAACGAGCTCGTCTCCACCCTGGGCGCCGCGCCGCCCGCCACCACCCCGATCGATCCCACGGGGGGCGCTGCCCCCCGCCCCGCCGGCGGAGCCGTCGGGGTCCCCACCCCCCGTCTCGCTCCGCTCGCTCGCATGGTCGGCGTCGCCAAGACCTACGGCCGCGGCGAGAACGCGGTCGCCGCGCTCACCGCGGCCAGCCTCGACGTCCACCCCGGCGAGGTCACGCTGATCGAGGGCCCGTCGGGGTCGGGCAAGACCACGCTGATCTCGATCCTGGGCCTGTTGCTCACGCCGACCGCCGGCGAGATCTGGCTCGAGGGCAAGGACGTCGCCGGGCTGGGCGAGCGCGAGCTGCCCGCGCTGCGCGCCCGCAACTTCGGCTTCGTGTTCCAGGGCTTCAACCTGTTCCCGGCGCTGACCGCGGTCGAGAACGTCGCGATCGCGATCCGGATGAAGAACCCGCGCGCCCGCAACGCCGACGCCGAGGCCCGGCGGCTGCTCGAGCAGGTCGGCCTCGGGCCGCGCATGCATCACCTGCCCGCCGATCTGTCGGGCGGCCAGAAGCAGCGCGTCGCGATCGCCCGCGCGCTCGGCGGCGATCCACCGATCCTGATCGGCGACGAGCCGACCGCCGCGCTCGACACCCGGACCGCGCTGTCGGTCATGGAGCTGCTGCGCGAGCTCGCAACCCGCCAGCGCCGCGCCGTCGTCGTCGTCACCCACGATCCCCGCCTCGAGCGGTTCGCCGACCGGGTCGTCCGCGTCGAGGACGGCCGCATCCAGTCGATCCCACGGGGGGCTTTGCCCCCCGCCCCGCCGGCGGAGCCGTCGGGGTCCCCACCCCCCATCTCGCTTCGCTCGAGCACCCGGAGCACGCCATGATCAAGCTGCGTACCCTCGCCCTCGTTGCTCTCCCGCTCGCCGCCGCCGGCTGGCTGTGGCTCGGCCACAGCGCCCCGGCCGCCAGCGCCCCGCCCGCCGTCGCGCCGTCCAGCGCGCTCGTCGCGCCCGGCCGGGTCGAGCCGGTCCACGATCCGGTCGCCCTCGCCTTCGAGGCCCAGGGCCGGATCGCCGAGATCCGGGTCGACGAGGGCGATGCCGTCCGCGCCGGTCAGGTGCTCGCCCGGCTCGACGACCGGCTCGCCCGCGCACGAGTCGCCGCCGCCGAGGCCGGCCTCGCGCAGCCCCGGGCGCGCTACCTGCTCGCCCGCCGCGGCCCGCGCGCCGAGGACGTCGCCGCCGCGCGCGCCGAGGCCGACGCGGCCGCCGTCACCGCCCAGCACCGCGGCGCCGAGCAGGCGCGCAGCGATCAGCTCGGCCGGATCGGCGCGCTCGCGACCACCGTGGTCGACGCCGACGACGCCGCCGCCCGGGTCGCGGCCGCGCAGGCCGACGCCGCCGCCGCGCGCTACCGCTCGCTCGCCCGCGGCACCCGCGCCGAGCAGATCGACGAGGCCGCCGCCGCGATCGCGCTCGCCCAGGCCGAGCTCGACGCCGCGCGGGTCGCGCTCGATCAGATGAACCTGATCGCGCCGAGCGACGGCGTGATCCTGCGCCGCACCGGCGAGGTCGGCGCGCTGGTCACGCTGACCGCCCCCGCCCCGGTGGTGTCGATGGCCGACCTCGGCGAGCTCGAGCTCCGCGCCGAGATCGACGAGGCCGACATCGCCGCGGTCGCGGTCGGCCAGGCCGCGTACGCCACCGCGGACGCGTTCGGGGATCGCCGGTTCCCGGTCGTGATCCGCCGGATCACCCGCGAGCTCGGCCGCAAGACCGTGCGCGACGACGACCCGCGCGCCCGGGTCGACACCCGCGTGCTCGAGGTCCTCGCCCGGTTCGACGGCGCGCCCGGCGCCGCCCTGCCGCTCGGTCTGCGCATGCTGCTCCATGTCGACCGGCCGCGATGATCGCCGCAGCCGGCGCCGCCTCACGCAGGAGGCAAGCACTTGCAATCTCATCTCGTCTAGGCCACGCCGCGCCCCCGCCGGCTGAGGCCTGCTCAGCTCCGGCGCGGCCGGCCGCCCGGCTCGGCCAGCTTGCGGGTGTTCTCGCGCGAGCGCGTCAGGAACGCCTCGGCCGACGCGCCCATGGTCTCGGCGAGCAGCCGGAACTCGCGGAGCCGGCCCGACGAGGTCCGCCACGCCAGGCCGATGTTGCGCCCCGGCACCGGCTTGGCGAACTCGGCGAGCGCGACCGGGCCATGGCGCTGGACCAGGCTCTGGACCGACGCCTCGGGCAGCAGCGTGACACCGAGCCCACCGGCGACCATCTGGACCAGCGTCGGCAGGCTGGTCGCGCGGACCTCGACCGACTCGACCGCCCCGGCGCGCTTGCAGACCTCGAGCGCCTGATCGCGCAAGCAGTGGCCGTCCTCGAGCAGCAGCACGGTCTCGGCCTCGAGATCGCGCTCGGTGAGCTTGCCGCGGTGCTTGATCAGCGAAGCGCCGCGCGGCGCCGCCGCGATGAAGCCCTCGCGGGCGACCGGCGCGGTGGTGAAGTCGCCCGGCACCGGGATCGCCAGCAGCGCGATCTCGAGCTGGCCCGCGGACAGCAGCGCGAGCAGCCGCGAGGTCTGGTCCTCGCGCAGGATCAGCTCGAGCCGCGGGAACCGGCGGTGGACCTCGGGCAAGAGGGCCGGCAGCCAGTACGGGGCGATGGTCGGGATCACCCCCATGCGCAGCGAGCCGACCAGCGGCTCACTGCGCAGGCGTGCGGCGTCCCCGACGGCGTCGACCGCGATCAGCGCCTCACGCGCCCGGCTCACTACGTCCTCACCGGCGGGAGTGATCAACACGCTGCGGCGATCGCGCTCGAAGACCTGGACGCCGAGCACCTGCTCGGCCGCCTGGACCTGAGCTGACAGAGCAGGTTGCGAGATCCCGAGCGTGGTGGCGGCCCGCCGGAAGCTGCGGGTCTCGGCCACAGCGACCAGGCTCTCGAGCTGGCGGATCGACGGACGCTCCATGATAGGACCACGCTATCAGACGGATAGAATCGGGTGATTGGACTTATCAACCAAGGACGAGCACTGTGGCGCTAGGGACCCCTCATGTCGAGCCTTCTAACCAGGTGCGCGGTTCAGGCCAAGGCCGGCGGCATCGGTGCTGGCAGGCAGCGCGTCGAGCTTAGCGATCGCAGGTTCGAAGGCAAGGGGCAGGTCCATGCGATGGAACCAGATCGAGCCGAGTCCGTTCACCTGGCCGTACGTCGGGCCGAGGGGCAGCCCCCCTGTTCGCCGCGTAACTGGATCTTCCTGCCGCGCACAGCGCAAGGAGCCCGCATGTCGATCGACCGCCTCAAGGACCGCCTGCCCGACCACGCCAGGGACCTGCGCATCAACCTCGGAGCGATCACCAGCTCGACGACGCTCAAGCCGCAGCAAGCGTGGGGCACCGCGCTCTCGGCCGCGGTCGCGTCGCGCAACTCCGAGGTCGTCGACGCGATCGCCGCTGATGCGAGGCTGTCACCGGAGGCCGCGTGCGCCGCCCGGGGCGCCGCGTCGATCATGGCGATGAACAACATCTATTACCGGTTCCAGCACATGATGGGCGGCGGATCCGCGTACGCCGATCTGCCCGCCCGGCTGCGCATGCAGATCATCGGCCGGCCCGGGGTCGACAGCGTCGACTTCGAGCTGTGGTGCCTGGCGGCCTCCGTGATCACCGGATGCGAGAACAGCGTACGCAACCACGAGAACATGGTGCGCGAGCGCGGCGGCACCGCCGAGCAGGTCCAGGACGCGGTCCGGATCGCCTCGGTGATCCACGCGGTCGCCCTGACCCTCGACAGCACCCCCTTGCTCACCCTGGAGGAAGCCCCCGTCCTGCCCAGCAAGGCCGGATGACGGTCGCCCGGCCGATGCCCAGGTCTCCGGCGGCGAGCGTGACCGAGCCGAGCCTGTTCGGCGCCAGCTGCGGCGTCTACGTCCGGATCGTCCGGCTCGCGCTCGCCGAGAAGGGCGTCGCCTACCGGCTGGTCGAGCGCGATCACTCCGAGCTCGACGGGCCGCGGCCGAGCGGCCCGCAGCATGGGTTCGGCCGGATGCCGGCGTTCGAGCACGACGGGTTCGTGCTCTGCGAGGCCGCCGCAATCACGCGCTACATCGACGAGGGCTTCGCCGGACCGGCGCTGCAGCCGGCCAGCCCGCGCGGTCGCGCCCGCATGCACCAGATCATCTCGCTGCTCGACAACCTCTACCCCACCCTGGTCTGGGACATCTTCGCCGAGCGCGTGCGCGCCGCGTTCGAGGGCCGCGCGCCCGACCAGATCCGGATCGCCGCCGCGCTGCCGCTCGCCGAGGCCTGCCTCGACGAGCTGGTCGAGCTCATGGCCGACGGGCCGTACCTCGCCGGCGAGCGCGTCACGCTGGCCGATCTGCACGCCGCGCCGATCATGATCTACGCCCAGATGTCCCCCGAGGGCGCGGCGCTGATGCGTGCCCGACCGCCGCTCGAGACCTGGCTGACGCGGATCGGCCGGCGATCCTGTATCGAGGATACTCGCACGCCGCTCGAGCTCTTGGCCTGGCCCTCGGCCGCGGCGTCGAGCGGGCCCCGACCGCTCGCCTGAGCTGGCTTCGCCGTCCGGCAGCACCTGGAGCATGCCACCGCGCGGCAGCCGCCCTGGCCCGGACCCGACCCAGAACATGTACGGCACCACGCTCCGCAGCTGGGACCCCGCGATCGGCGCCTGGCGGATCGCGGGGTCCAACCCGGCCCGCAACCACCACGAGCATCAGATCGGCCGGTGGAGCGGCAAGGACATCGTCCAGCTCGGCGTCCGGCTCGACGGCCTCGCCACCCGCTGGATGTTCACCGAGATCACCCCGCGCTCGTTCCGCTGGCTCGGCGACGCGCTCGCGGCCGACGGCATCACCTGGACCCGCGAGGCCGAGTTCGTCGCGACCCGCGCGGCATAGCACACCCGCCGGCCGCGCTTGCGTCGAGCGACGTGTACGACGTGTCGGGGCGCAGCGGATCGCGGCGCCCGGCGCCCAGACAGCCTGCTGGCCTTACCACTTGGCCACTTGACGACCTGTCCGATCGGCCGACGGCCCGGATCGACCGCGCGGAGTCGCACAGTGGAGCTCATGACCACACGGCACAACGGCCACACTCCCGATCGCCCGACCATGCTCACTCTGGTAGCGTGCCCCTGCCTGGCATACCGAACAGGAGGCAGCCATGCTTGTACGATTCAGTGCCATCGTCGTGGTGGCGTCATTGATTGTTGTTCCTCGCGCGATCGCCGACGGGTCCGAGTCGAGTTTTCTGCGCGCGAACATCGCGGTCGATGCCGCGGTGACCGCGTCGACCGAGACCGCCGACCATCCGGCGCGGCTGGCCACCGACGGCGACGCAGCGACGATGTGGTGTCCGCAAGCCGTCCCCGGCAGCGTCACGATCGACCTCGGCAGCGTCCAGGACATCTCGGGGTTCGGCATCAACCTCGCCGGCGCCGTGGCGACCGGCACGGTCGAGCTGTCGACGGCGACCTCGCTGCGCGCGTTCCGCTCCGCCGGTCCCGCCCGGACGCTGCCGACCGGCACGCCGACCTGGCTGCCGGGCGCTGGACTCGAGCCGGTGCCGGCCCGGTTCGTTCGCATCCAGGTCAGCGGCGACCCGTCGCTCTGCGTCGGCGAGCTGCGCGTCCTCGGGACGTCGCCCACGGCGCCCCGCGCGATCGGCCATGACCTGTCGTTCGCGGTCCAGGAATCGGCGATCGGGAACACGTTCAGCGATCGCGGCACCACCGCGCTGCCCGAGCAGATCCTGGCCGACCACGGCGCCAACTTCGTCCGGCTCCGGCTGTGGCTCGATCCTCCCGGCGGCTACAGCAACCTGGCGTCGGTGCTCCAGATGGCCCAGCGCGCGCACGCGGCCGGCATGCAGATCCTGCTCGATTTCCATTATTCGGACTTCTGGGCGGATCCCGGGACGCAGAACACGCCCGCCGCATGGCAGGGTCAGGATCTGGCGACCCTGGCGCAGACCGTGCGGACCTACACGCGCGATGTGCTCACCGCCTTGAGTGCACAGGGTACGCCCGCGAACATGATCCAGATTGGCAACGAGATCCGTAATGGCATGCTGTGGCCGCTGGGCTGGGCGGATGCCTGGTCGGGCGCGGGCTGGGACAACCTGGGCACGCTGCTGCGCGCCGGTGCCGCGGGCGCCGCCGACGCTCCGGGCCCGATGCCGCGCATCGTGATCCACTTCGACCAGGGCGGCGACAACGCGTTCTCGCGCGTGTTCTTCGACCGCGTGGTGGCGCAGGGTGTCCCGTTCGACGTGGTCGGCCTGTCGTACTATCCGTTCTGGCACGGCACGATCACCCAGCTGCGCACCAACATCAACGACCTCGCGACCCGCTATGACAAGGACGTGATGATCGTGGAGACCCAGTATGGCTGGACGCTCCAGAACGGCGACAGCCTGGGTGACTTCCTGTGGCAGGACAGCCAGCTGGTGCCCGGCTATCCGGCGTCGCCCGGCGGCCAGATCGGCTTTGTCTCGGACCTCGTCTCGGCGCTCGCCGCGGTCCCCGGCGGGCATGGCGCCGGCGTGTTCTACTGGCAGCCCGAGTGGCTCCCCGGCGTCGGCTGGACGCCGGGCGCCGGCACGCCGAACGACAACCTCACGATGTTCGACTTCACCGGCCACGCCCTCCCGGCAGTGCAGTTCACCGATCCGCTGCGCGCCTGCGGCGAGTTCGCGCCCGGCCAGCTGCCCTGCGCGTTCTGACGTCGCGGGATCGGACCGCGGGCGGCGATCGCGATCACCGCGTGGCCAGCGGGAACGACAGCGTGAAGGTCGCGCCCTGGTCGTGTCCTGCGCTCGCGGCGGTGGCGGTGCCACCGTGAGCCTCGACCACACCCCGGACGACGGCGAGCCCCAGGCCGAGGCCGCCCTTGCCGCGATCGAACGCCGCCTCGGCCTGGATGAACGGCTCGAACACGCGCGGTAAGATCTCCGGATCGATGCCGCGGCCGGTGTCCTGGACCCGGAGGATCGCCTGCGTCGATGCCGCGTCCGCGATCACCGAGACGGTCACCGCTCCGCCGCGCGGCGTGAACTTGGTCGCGTTGTGGAGCAGGTTCCCGACCGCCTGGCGCAGCCGCGTGGGATCGCCGTGGATCGAGATCGCACCGGGCGCTGCCGCGAGCTCAAGCGCGATGCCCACGGCTCGGAACACGTCGCGATGGTCCTCGACCGTGTGCCGGACCAGCTCGCCGAGATCGAGCCGCTCGCGCCGCAGCTGGATCTTGCCGTGACTGATCCGGCTGATGTCGAGCAGCTCTTCGATCATGCGGCTCATGTACCCGTGCTGGCGCTGGAGCACCTCCAGCGCGCGCCACGCGAGCTCGCCGCCGGGTTCGGCGTGCCCGAGGATCTCCAGGCCACAACCGATGATCATCAGCGGATTCCTGAGCTCGTGCGACAGCACGGCGACGAGCTCGGCGTGGTCGCCTTGCGTCTCACCGAGCTCGTGGCGTACGTGGTCCAGCTCGGCGTGCACCATCTCGAGCTCGTCATGGAACGCGGTGTGCTCCGTGCGCGAGACGGAGAGCTGGTCACCGAGCGACGCCAGCTGCTCCCTGGCCTGGGTCAGCTCCTCGAGCTTCGTCCGCAGGCTCGCGCGCGTCGTGTGCAGCTCGGTCTCGAGCCGCCGGACCAGCGGATCGCGCGAGTCAGCTGCAGAACGGTCCTGCTGCCTTCGCAGCACCACGGCGAGCCGATCGTCATGCGCCATGATCTGTTTCACCCATCGCTGCGGATCCGAAACGCCGAACCCGCTCACGCCACTCTGGCAGCCGTTGCCGTCGGTGTCCCGCAAAGGTTCCATTAAAGATCGCCCGTGCAGTTCTTAACGCAGGTTACGTGAGCGCGCTCTGGCCTACGGGTATGCCACCGGCGCCGACAGCGAATGCGAGGCGAAACCGGCTCGTCGCTCATGCTGAATCATTCTGAAACACGTCGTTCATACGAGCACCGCATGATCGATGCAGCTTGCAGGTGTAATCGCAACTCGCAGGGGGCGCCCCCTGGCGGCCGCACATCACGCCGCGCTGCGCGCGGTGCGGACGACCCAGGCGATCGCGGCGATGCCGATCGCGAGGGTGACGGCGAACACCGGCAGGCCGCCGGCGTCGACGGCGGTGGCGCGGGCGCGCTCGATCAGCGCGAGCCGAGGCGCCTCGCGGACGACGCTGCCGGCGATCAGCGCGGCGGCGGTCGCGGCGGTCGCGATCGACAGGCCGCGGCCGCCGGGGCGGTGCGCGGTCCATGCCCAGGCGAGCGCGGCGATGACCGCGGCGGCGATCAGCAGGCTGGTCCAGCCGTGCGCCGGATCGTGCGCCAGCGCGAGACCGCCGCCGCGGGCGGCCGCGATGGCCGAGGCCGCGCCGCACAGCAGCAGGCCGGCGAGCGCGAGGCCGGCGAGCCGGCGACGCTCGGCGGCGGTGGCCGGCCACGCCGAGACCGCGGCGAACAGCGCGAGCATCGCGCCGGACCAGATCGCGAGGCGGGGCAGGATCGCGGCGTCGGTGTGGAACCGCTCGCCGGCCGCGTACATCGCGCGCCAGCCGGCGTCGTCGAGCATGACCTGGTGGAGCTCGGTCCACGACCAGGCGACGAACGCGAAGCACGCGGTCGCGACGCCGAGCGCGAGCCGGCGCCGGCGCTCCGACGCCTTGGCCAGGTACAGCGCGTAGAACCCGGCGATCAGGGCGGGCACCACCGCGCCCCACCGCGGGCCCATCAGCAGGTTGGCGGTGTAGAACCGGCGCTGGTAGAGCAGCTGGAGGAACAGCAGCGGACCGACCCCGGCGGTGATCCCGGCGCCGAGCAGGAACGGCAGCCAGTCGCGGGTCCGCGCGGCGATCGGATCGGCCGACCGGCGCACGGCGGCGACCAGCGCGTAGCCGGCGCCCGCGGCGACGCAGCTGACCAGCACGGCATGGAGCGCGAAGCTCGCGAGGTACAGCGCGAGCCACAGCGACTCGACCGGGCCACCGATCGATCCGTCGAACGGCCACATCATTGCACCCTCCCGGGCACCCTCCCGGGCGGATCCCCGGCCGGCTCGGTCCCGGCCTCGTCGAGCCAGCGCGCGATCTGCGCCAGCGTCTCGGGGGACGCGGGCGCGGCGGCGGGCGTCGCCGGCCGGCCGTCGCGCTCCCAGCGCAGCAGCTGGACCACCGCCTCGACGTCCTCGGCGTTGCCCGCGAACGGCGGCATGAAGCCCTTGGTGCGCTGCAGCTTGGCGAGGTTGAGCCGGAGCTGGTCGTCGGTCCAGGTCCGGGTCAGCTCGACCAGCGCGTTGGCGCCGTGCAGCGTGTGGCACGCATCGCACAGCGCGCGCTCGACCTTCGCGCCGCGCGCGAGCTGCTCGGTGGGATAGCGGTCGTGCAGCGGGTACGGATCGCCGGCGGTCGCGCCGGATGCGCGCAGCGCCGCGACCTCGGCGGGCCGGATCGACGTCGAGTACAGCACGCCGCGCACGGTGTACGGCTTGCGCGCACCCTCGCGCACGAACTCGCCGGCCGCGGTCGCGCCGAACGCCAGGCCGAGCAGCAGCGTCGCCGTCGCGCCGTTGATGTACAGCCGCTGGACGATCAACCCGACGATCGCGTAGCCGCCGATCAGGAACGACGCGCCGGCCGCGACGCCGACGAACATCGTCATCGCCATGCTGCCGCCGAGCAGCCACGACCGGCTGTCCGCCGGCAGCACGGCGAGGAACCACAGCGCGAGCACCGGCATCGCGGCGATCGGCGCGGCGAACCGCGCGGCCCGGCGGATCAGCGCGGCGCGGCGCTCGCGCGGCAGGTCCATCGCGTTGATCACGATGCAGCCGACCAGCGCACCGAGCGTGGTCGACACCGCGGTGCGGAACAGCAGCGACGGCGCAAAGCTCGGGTTGAAGAACCCGGCCCACACGCCGCCGCCGTCGAGCCAGCGCCCCGGCGTGAGCTGCCAGGCCAGGATGCCGTTGATCCAGAACAGGCTCATCCACGACGCCAGCGCGTACAGCGCGAGCAGGCGCAGCCGGGCGCGGCCGGCGAGCCGGGGCCCGTGGCGGTAGAACGCGTAGCCCGCGGTGATCTCGACCGCGAACCACACCCACTCGGTGGCCCACAACCAGTGGAACTCGTCGATCATCAGGCCGATCGTCCGGGCGCCGACCTGGATCGTGGTGAACCACATCGCCACGCCGGTCAGCGCGCCGACCACGAAGCTGACCAGCACGAGCACCTTGAAGTACCCGTCGACGAACGTCCGCGCGTCCGGCTCGCCGCGCTGGCCGAGCCGCTCGAAGTACCACATCAGCATGCCGCCGCCGATCGCGAACTGCGCGAGGAACACGTGGAGGATGCCGACGCCGCCGATCACCAGGCCCTTCATCAGCGGCCCGAAGTCGTTGACCGGGTAATACGGAATCGTCGAGTCGATCGGACTCACGGCGGTGAGATGCTACAGTCGCCCGGGCCGCCGCGGACAGGGTGTCGCTGCGTCGATCCCACGGGGGGCTCTGCCCCCCGCCCCGCCGGCAGAGCCGTCGGGGTCCCCACCCCCGTCTCGCTCCGCTCGAACTGCCGCCGGTGCGCCGGTCCGCCGCGCGAACCGCAGGGCGCGCGTAGTACATCTTCTGCATGTCCACCCAGGCCCCGGAGCTGACCGGCCTCGCCCACGCCTACCTGCTCGACGGCCGCGGTGGCTGCGCGCACCTCGACTGGGACGGCGTCGCGCGCTGGACCCCGGCCGACGGCGCGCTGTGGCTCAACCTCGACTACACCGTGGCCGACGTCCAGCACTGGCTCGCCGGGCGCTCGGCGATCGATCCGCTGATCCGCGACGCGCTGCTCGACGACGATCCGCGGCCGCGCGCGGCGGCTCACGGCGACGCGCTGCTGCTGATCGTGCGGGCGATCAACCTCAACGAGGGCGCCGCGCCCGAGGACATGCTGTCGATCCGCGCCTGGGTCGAGCCCCACCGCGTGGTGACCTTGCGCCACCGCCGCTCGCGATCGATCAAGGCGATCGCCGCCGAGCTCGATCACGGCCGCGGCCCGACCGGCGTCGCCGAGCTGACCGCGTCGCTGGTCGAGCGCGTGCTCGAGTACGCCGCGACCCGGGTCGACACGCTGAGCGACGCGATCGCCGCGTGCGAGGACCAGGTGCTGACCGAGACCCGCGGCGAGCTGCGCACCCAGCTCGCCGACCTGCGCCGGCGGGCGATCGCGCTGCGCCGGTTCCTCGCCCCGCAGCGCGAGGCGTTCGGCAAGCTCGCCCAGATCCAGGTGCCGTGGCTCGACGCCACCGCGCGCGCCCGGATCGTCGAGTCGGCGGACCGGATGACCCGCACGGTCGAGGAGCTCGACGCCGCGCGCGACCGCGCCGCGGTCACCCAGGAGGAGCTGCAGTCCAAGATCGCCGAGGCGACCAACCAGCGGCTCTACGTGCTCGCGATCATCACCGCGGTGTTCCTGCCGCTCGGCTTCGTGTGCAGCCTGCTCGGTGTCAACGTCGGCGGCGTGCCGCTGCAGCACGAGGACTGGGCGTTCTGGGCGCTGTGCGGCGTGTTCGCGGTGACCATCGCGCTGCAGATCTGGTTCTTCCGCCGCCGCGGCTGGTTCTAGCCGCCGGACCGCGCGGCGCGCGGGCACGCACGCTGCTCGATCGCGAGCTGGGGCTCTTGTGGGGGCTGACTCGCCGCAGCCGTGCCAAGGACTCATCGCTCGCGCCGCCAGGAGCCAAGCCGCGGCCGCGGTGATCCGGTGCCGACCGCCATCGCCAACCGATAACCCAGGAGTGCGGCACAGCGTTCGACGAGCCATCCCTGATCACGAGTCACAATGAGACTTCAATCGTACGCATTCCATGACACCTGTTAAGCAACAACGACGCACCCGCATGATACGATGAATGGCATCGAGATGCGGCGCGATGTCATAGCCAGCTGATAGAAGGTCATCATGAATGGCGAACTGGAGCAACTGGGTGAGCGGATCGCCGAGCAGGCGGCACACCTCGATGCCGCGATGCATCGGCTGCTCACCGATCGTGGGGCACCTGGCCACCGCCGAGGGTCTTGCATGATCGTTGCGCTCGCGTCCACCCTGTGGGAGGTGCGAGCGACCGACCGCATGTGCGTTCGAGGCCAACCGCGGACACCGGTCACCGCTGCTGACGGCCGTCGCCCTGCGCTGACGACCGCCACCGCGCGCCGATGACCGCCACCGCACGCCGACGACCGCTGCCGGCGACTGAGGCCGCCCACCACTGGCGATCGCCGAGGTCGACGCCAGCCCCTGGCGACGTCGGCATGCCGCTCTTGCCCCGTCATGACACCGGTCGTGCCCACCTGGCTCCGCGAGGCCGCGTTCGTCGCCACCGAATCGGGTAGCCGCGTAGCCAGTGCGCTCGCGGCTCGCCCTGGCTGTACAAAGGTACTATCATCTTCTCCATGGCGAAGGAGAAGGTGACGTTGACGCTCGACGCCGCGACGCTGCACGAGCTGCGCGCTCTGGTCGGCGCACGCAGCCTGTCGGCGAGCATCGACGATGCGATCGGAGCATACGTACAGCGCAAGCGCCACCTCGGCGCGATCGACGCCTGGCTCGCCGAGATGGAGCGGCAGCATGGTCCGGTACCGGTGGAGACCCTGGAATGGGCCGCAAGGCTCGTCGATCAGTGGGACACCTCGCGAAGCGGCCGACGTCGCAAGCGAGCCAGCTGATGTTGTTGCTCGATAGCGAGGCGCTGTCGGCGCTGGCGCATGGACCTGCCGCGCGGCGGGACCGTGTTCGTGCTCTGATCTTCGAGATGCGAAGCCGACAGCTGCCGATCGCGGTCGTCTCAGCTGTGCTTGCCGAGGTGGTTCGCGGACGGCGCGCCGACGCCGCCGTGTTCGCCGGACTGCGGCGCGATCGAGTGATCGTGTGTCCGGTCGACGCCCGCGTCGGCGTACGCGCCGGACAGCTGCTCGGCAAGGCCGGCGCCGGATCGGAGCTCGCGGTCGATGCGTTCACCGTCGCAGTCGCCGATCTGTCCGGCGGCGCGGTGATCGCGACGGCCGACATCAAGGACCTCGAGCGCCTCGCAAGCCACGCATCATCGGTCGTCATCGCCGACATCCGCGGCTGACGGCGCACGGTCTCCACGCTAGAGTGAGGGCCACATGATCGCCCGCGGAATGCCCGCTATGCGGATCGGGGGTGCCGCTCGTGGACCTCGTGCCAGGCTAGCGTTGGCGGCGCCCGGTCACGGCGGGGTCGCGCGCAGGAAGTCCTCGATCGCCGGCCACACCAGGTCCGGGCGCTCCACATAGGGAAAGTGCGACGCGCCGGGCACCTTGATCAGCCGGGCGTGGGGCAGCGCGGTGGTCCACTCCTCGACCAGGTCCATCGGGATCGCGTCGGCCTCGCCGTGGACGATCAGCGTCGGCGCGGTGACCCGCGCGAGGTCCGGTCGGAAGTCCCAGTTGCCGAGCGACTCGGTGGTGTGCGGGCCGGCGATGCCGTAGCCGGCCCGGATCGCGTCGGCGCCCGCGCTGCAGAAGTCGCCGGTGACCCGGCTCACCAGCTCCGGCCCGGCGACGCGTGGCTTGACCCCGATCGCCCAGTACGCGCGGCACGCCGCGACCGGATCGGGGCCGTGGACCATCGCGTCCTCGAGCCGGGCCATCTCGGCGCGCTCGGCCTCGGTGAGCCGGCCCTCGAGGGTGGCGCCGTAGCGCTTCCACAGCTCGCCCTGGCGCGGCGGCAGCGGGCCGAGGAAGATCATCCGGGCCACGCGGTCGGGGTGCGCGATCGCGTAGGCCGCGGCGATCGCCGGCCCGAACGAGTGCGCGACCAGCGTCATCCGCGACAGGCCGAACCGGACGCGCAGCGCCTCGAGGTCGGCCACGTGGTGCGCCATCGTGAACAGCGAGGGGTCGTCGCGCAGGTGCTCGGACCGCCCGCCGCCGCGCTGGTCGTAGAACACCAGGCGGTGGTGCTCGGCCAGCGGGGCGAAGTCCGGCACCATGTAGCCCATGTCCATCCCCGGACCGCCGTGGATCATCACCAGGACATCGGGGCCGCTGCCGACGCTGCGGTAGAACAGCGCCGCGCCGTCGCCCGGGACCTGGCCCTCGGCGGGCTCGGCGGGAGCTGCCGGGGAACCGGTATGACATGCGGCGAGCAGCATCGCGATCGAGGGTAACGCCAGGCGGAAGGTTCGCACGCCCGGACCATCGCATGGTTTGGATCGGCGCAGCGGGTTGCTGCGCCCCCCCGGCGCTCAGGGACCGGGGCGGCGCTCGGCCCACGCGCGGACGGTGGCGTTCTGCGCCGCGATCAGCCGCTCGTGAAACGACGTGACCCACGCGCGGTGCTCGGCGAACGCGGGATCGGTGGCGAGCCGGTGCGCGACCTCGGACGGGGCGAGCTGGGCGTAGAACAGCTCGGACAGCGCGTCCTGCAGCGCGGCGAGCCGCTCGTCGGTCATGGCGCCGTCCGTCATGCGGCGTCCTCCACGCCGGGGTCGGCGCTCGCGAACGCCTGCTCGACCACGGCGCGCACCGCCCGGAAGTCGGCGCGGTAGGTCTCGCGCTCCGCCTCGGTGCCGAGCAGCCCGCGGCGCTCGTAGATCACGACCTCGAGCTGATCGCAGCGCGCGAGCGCCATCGCGAGCAGCGGCAGCACCTCGGCCCGCGGCATCGCGCCGTCGTGGGTGTCCATCCGCACCGGGCGCCGATCGGCGGTGTGCTCGGGCTGGAACCACGAGCCACCGGACACGTGGATCTCGCGCACGAGATGGAACGGGAAGCCGAGCAGCAGCTGCTCGGCGGACAGGCCGAGGTTGACCGCCTGGGTCCACACGTTGTGGACGTCGAGGATCAGCACGCCCGACGGGGCGAGGATGTCGCCGAGGAACGCCGCCTGCTCGGTCGCGTCCGCCGGCCCGAGCGCGGTCGCCAGGTTCTCCAGACCGACCGGGCAGCGCGCCGCGGCGGCGAGCAGGGCCAGCCGGTCGCGGCC
>DATAPF010000400.1:0-3936 GCA_036265355.1 Kofleriaceae bacterium
CCGCGGCGTCGGCCGCGCAGCGCGCAGCAGCCAGGGCCCGAGGTGATCGCCTCGGGCCCTGGGCGTTTTCGGCGCCGGCGCCGCTCGCCGCCGTCATCGTCGGGGAGCAGGCCGTCACTCGGGATTGACAGGATCGCGGGCGCGGCGATCGCGAACCGGTTGATCCGATTTGGTGACCGCCGCGGCACGCGCGCTGCACAGCAGCTCGATCAACCCTTGGTCACCCCCTTGGTCACCCACTTGGAAAGGATCGCCACAATGCAGGACCTCAACCCGACCGCCCTCACGACCGTCGTCGGTGGCACGACCGCCAGCGACCAGATCACGCAGCAGCTGTCCTCGCTGCAGACCTCGCTCGCCAGCCTCGGCAACAACAACAACAGCAGCAGCAGCAGCAGCACGATGATGATGATGGCGATGATGATGGCGATGCGGAACCAGTCGTCGACCGTGGTCGCGGCTCCCGCGGCCGCCTCGGCGGCGGTCCCGGTGGCCGTCCCCGCGCCCGTCGCCGCCGGCCCGGTGGTCAACATCAACACGCGCGTCCGCCACTGAGCGCAGACGCCGACACGCTCGACGAGCACGATCCGCCCGGGTCGTGCTCTTTGGCGTTTTCGGCGCCCGGCCTTGCCTCAGGTGCGCCAGCGTCCGGGCGATCCGACCGCCGGGTGAAGGGCCGGGAACATCGCTGCGAAGACGTCGAGGTTGACGTTGACGTGGTCGAACGACGTTGACCTGAACGGCGGCCGCTGGCGTTGACTCGATCTCGACCTGGCACGTGGACCTTCCGGTGCCTCCGGATCCTCGTCGAGGCTCGCGATCGATGGTCAAGGTGGAGGGACACCGTCCGCTCGAGGCAGCAACGCGTCTACCGTGATCGGCGCGCGCAGCCACCGGGGAGCACGCAACTTCGCGAGACCACGCGCGACGATCGCAGGCACGCACCCTGCACTACACGCGGACATGCACATCGACACCATCGCCAGCATCAACCGCGAGCAACTCGCCACCGCGAGCGACCGGCTGCTGCTGCGCGGCCGGGTGTCGAGGCAACGCGCCGGCGCGCAGTGGGTCACCCCGCGCGGCCCCATGTCGGAGATCCCGCACGGGCCGCTCGGGGAGGGCTCGCAGCCGCAGATCGTGCTGCCGCCGCGGCGGACCCAGCACCCGGCGCCGCCGGTCCGCGCACCGCGGCCGGTGATCGTGGCGCGCCCCGCCCCGGCTCGACGCGGCGCGATGCCCCACGCCTTCGGGCTCGCGCCGGCGAGGTCGCTGCTCACCGGCTCCGCGGTCGAGCTCTCGACGGTGCGCTAGCCAGTTCGTCTCCGGCGGGACAGGTCGAGCTGTGGTGACTCGGCCTCTGGGTATGGACCGGATTGGGCCCCGATCCATACCCGTCCCGCCGGCTTTTTTCCTGCCACCGCGCGGCGCCCTCCGCGCGCTGCCTGCTACGAAGGCAGGATGGCGTGGCTCACGACCCGCCGCCTGGTGGCGGCCGCGATCGCCGCGTGGCTGGTCGCGGCGGCGATCGGGCTGGTGATCGGGCCGCCGCTCGGCCACGACGAGGCCGCGTTCGCGATCGTCGCGCGCGGCGACCACCCGGTGGGCGCGTGGCTGTACCGGTCCGACGGCATGGTCGCGCTCGCCCGGCTCGGCGTCGCGCTCGGCGCCGCCGACTGGCAGCTCCGGCTCGCCAGCGCCGCGATCGGCGCCGCGATCGTGATCGCCGCGTACGCGGTCGGCCGCGCCGCATTCACCGCGCGCACCGGCGCCTGGGCGGCGGTGCTGGTCGCCGGCGCGCATCCGATGGTGCTGCGCAGCGCCCACCTGATCGGCGACCTGCCGGCGGCGGCGGCCCTGCTCGGCGGCATCGCCGTGGTGGTCGGCGAGCTCGAGCGCGCCGCGGGTCGCGCCGCCGGCCCGCGCGGGCGGATCGTCGCCGCGGCGCCGCTGTTCGCGGCGGCGTTCTATCTCCGCTACGGCAGCGCGCCCGTGATCGCCGTCGCGCTCGCGGCGGCCGCCCTGATGTGGTGGCGCACGCTCGCTGCGCGGCCGCTGCCCGCGCTCGCCGCCCTGGCGCTGCTCGCCGCGCTGCTGATCCCCCACGGGGTGCGCTCGGCGCTGGCGACCGGATCGCCGCTCGGCATCCTGACGATCAGCGCCGGGATGCCGCGCCGCGCCTACGTCGGTGAGGGCCTGGTCACCTACCTGACGTCGAACCCGCTGCAGTTCTACGGCGTCCTGATCGCGCCGGTGATGCTCGCCGGCGTGCTCGGGCTGATCCAGACCCGCCGCCGCGCGCCGTGGTTCCTCGCGATCGTCGCGCTCGGCCAGCTCGTCGCGCTCGGCCTCAACAACCACGGCCAGTCGCGCTACGTGTTCGTCGCCGCGGTGCTGCTCGCGGTGATCGGCGTCGACACCCTGGCGCGGATCGGCCGCCCGGGCGTCGCGCTGGCGATGGTCGCGGCGGCGTGGCTCGGCACGGTCGTCACCCAGGTCGTGGTGTGCCGCGGCGCCGCGGGCGGCCGGACGCCGATCGTCCGGGCGGCGGACGCGGTGCGCGCCGACGCGGCGGGCCAGCGCTGCGCCGTGATCGCGGCCGCGGTGCCGCAGGTCGCGTGGTACTCACGCTGCCAGGTCTACCTGTCCCGGCTGCTCGATGCGCCGATCCCGGCCGGCCGGGCGCGCTACGCGGTGGCGACCGCGCACCGCCCGATCGAGCTCGACTGGGCGGTCGCCGTGCACCAGGCGCGCGCGGTGCCGCTGGCCACCGGCGATCCGGAGGCCCGGGTGTGGCGGCTGGAGTAGCCGTCCGCGGGCGATCAGTCGTCGGGCTCGCCGAGCGGCAGGCCGAGCTGGGGCGACGGCTGCTCCGGGGCGCTGCGGTCGAACCGCACCGCGCCGGTCTCGTCGGTGTAGTTGGCGGCGAGCCGCTGCGCCGAGACCGGGTCGACGTTCTGCAGCCGGCTGAGCGCCAGCGTCACGATGTCGCTCCATGCGATCGACTTGCGGCCGCTGTCGACCAGGGTCGCCTCGATGTCGCGCGCGATCCGCCGGAGGTCGTCGTCGGAGACCGTGGTGCGGTGCGCGGCGACGCGGCGCAGCGCCCCGAGCAGCTTCTCGCCGTCGAACGCCTCGACGCTGCCGTCGCGCTTGCCCACCTTGAGGCCGGGCGCGCCGAGCCGCTCGTAGGTCGTGAACCGGCGCTTGCAGATGTTGCAGACCCGGCGCCGGCGCATGCCATCGGCGGTGACGCGGGTCTCCGTCACGCTGGAGTCGCCGCTGCAATACGGGCACTGCACGTCTCGATCCTAGCGCGCTGCGGCGCACACGCGAAATTTCGCGCCCCCGGCCGGCCCCTACCGCCGGCAGCGATACCTGGCCATCAGGCTGGGCGCGACGCCCGTGTCGGACATCCGGTACACGATGTCGCCGCGCACCGCGATCAGCTCCGGGAAGCCGATCGGCAGCGGCCCGATCCGCTCGATCTCGGCGGTGGCCGGATCCTCCCAGTGCGTGACGCGGTAGACCCGGCCGAGGTCGAACAGGTTGCTCGCGGCCCACATCGCGCCGTCGTCGCCGTACGTGCAGTCGGCGAGCGCGCCGGGCCGGGTGATCGCGATCGCGCGGTCGCGGTGGACGGCGAGCTTGCCGGCCTCCTCGGTCAGGCAGTACAGCTGGCCGTCGGTCTTCGACGCGGCGAACCCGACGCAGCCGCCGGCGTGCCCGGCGGGCGCCAGGCACAGCCCCTCGTAGTTGCGCCCGCAGTTGATCGCGCGGGCGCCGCACACCATGCCGTCGCCGTCCGGCGGGCGGTCGCCGGACTTGCGGTCGGGCAGGTCGATCCCGGGGGGGGGGGGGGGGGGGGGGGGGGGGGGGGGGGGGGGGGGGGGGGGGGGGGGGGGGGGGGGGGGGGGGGGGGGGGGGGGGGGGGGG
>DATAPF010000401.1:0-43979 GCA_036265355.1 Kofleriaceae bacterium
CTGGACCTTGTGCTCACGCCGCAGCTGTGGCATCCCTACGTTCCTTCGGGCCAACCGGCCCGGGGCCCCTGCGAATGTGGCGGAATTGGTAGACGCGCTGGTTTCAGGTACCAGTGGGTAACACCGTGCCGGTTCGAGTCCGGCCATTCGCACTATAAAAACAAAGCGTTAGGCGGTCGATGATCTCGGCAGGTCGGCGCGCGGAACTCGAACGAGACGAAAGTTCCGCGCGTCGATCATGGGACTTACGCCTCCCCACGGAACTCGGGGTTCGGCCCACGCCGCTCCAGGATCCGTTGCACGGTCCTGCGCTGCGCGGCCTGCGCCCGGTCGCTCTGGATGTACGCGGCCTCCGTGATCGCTGGGGGACGCATGCCCAAGCGTCGCGGCCACGAGTTGGGACGTTGCTCCGGCCTCCTTGGCGATGGTCGCCGCGGTGCCGCGAAGCCCATGCGGCGTCACCGTGGGCACGCCAGCGAGCTTGCACATCCGCCAGACCGGCTCCCTTGGCCCAGTCCTGCGGACGCCTACGGGTTGCCGCGTGCGCGAACAGGGGCGCGCCAGCAGGACGGCGCTCCGTCAGACGGACCAGATGCACGCCCAGCACGGCCGGAACTTCCACCTGCCGCCGACCGGCCTTCGTCTTGGAGTCCGGGATCCAGAGCTGCTCACTGCGCGCGGCGTCGCGGTCGACAGCGCCACGCGCGCGCATCCTCGCCGAGCGCGAACCGCAGCGGCTCGACCGCTGGATCGTGAGAGCGGCGAGCTGCACGCAAGCCGCCGAGCTGTTCGCCGACGACTGATGCACGGATCTAGCCCGGCGCGGCACGCCGGCGTGGGCCGGGGAGGGCGAGGTCAGCGTGATGGATCAGGTGCTGCACGACCCATTGATGCACGCCGATCCCGTGGGGCATCCCGAATCGTCCAAGCAAGGAGCGCACGCTCCGCAGTCAGCGGCGCATGTCGCGCAGTTCTCGTTATAGCGGCAGAGACCATCGCCGCATCCATCGGGCGGAGTGCATGACCCGCAATCCTGAGGACAATAGGTGCACGTTTCGCCGATCTCGCAGTAGCCGTCGCCGCAGTTCTGCCCCGAGCATATCCCGCAATCCTGCGGGCACGATTGACACGTTTCGGCGTCACCGCAGACCCCGTTCCCACAGGTCTTCGGGAGAGTGCAATCTTCCGGGCAAGTGACGTAGTCCTCGCCCATATTGCAGATCCCGTTGCCGCAGACCGGGCAGTCGTCGGGACAGTAGTCGGCCTCGTTACCCTCGCATTTCGAGTTGCCGCAGACAGGGGGTGGCGGGGAGGGGCAATCTGCTGGACAGGAGGTGCTCTCGCCTGGGTCGCAGACCCCGTCGCCGCACATTCCGACGAGTTCTTGCCTCGTCGACCCCAACGGTCCTGCATCGGATACGCATCCGGCAAGCACCATCACGAGCGTTGCGGTCGACGCGAGGCAAGTCAGCGCCAGTTTTCTCTCCATGAACCATCCTCTGTTTTCCTGTGTTCGAGCGCCAAATCAAAGCACTGCTGCGGTCCAGTGATCAAGCAATCTCCGCTTTCCGTCGATGAGACCTGCCGCCGCTCCGCTGGCAGGACGACGCCCTCGTGCCCCTTGATCAGAACGCGCTGCCTGTTTGGCGCAAGCCATCGTCCATCCCCAGCTATCTCTGGCTGACGGGTGGCCAGCGTCCGAGGCGGCAAGGGCATTCAAGCGGGGTTTGGGCGGCCCCCAGCTGCTCCGAGGTGGCTTGAGGTGGAACCCGGCGAGGCCGGCGTGTCCTCCACCGGATGCCGGCCGTGTAAGCGGGCGCACGCTGGGTCGACGTCGCGCAGACTGGTCCCTGCCGAGCGCGTCGGCGGTCGTGCGGTCCCTTTCTCCAGCACCTGCGGTGAGCCGGCAGGGGTCGGCAGGGTTGTGCGTGCGCGGGCCGCATCGCTCGCAACAACGCGCAGGGCGGGATCGGCGGCGACCTTGTCGCGCGCGCGACCCCGTGGTGTCGGTCGCGAGGAGCGGATGCCGTGTACCACCGGTGTACCGGCGGTGGACCAGCGCAGGGTGCCGTTGTGTCGAGATCGCCGCGATGGCTGGAGTTCGATCCGGAACGATCGTTGCTGTAGGCAGCTGGCACGGGGCCAGGTCGGCCTCAGGAAGGGATGAGGAACATGAACAGGAAAGATCGTACACGGATCGGGCTCAACCGGGAGACGCTGAGGCACCTGGGCGCCGAGCTACTGGCCGACGTCGTGGGCGGCAGGAAGAACATGACGGTGGTTTCAGACTGCTGTCGCACGACCGGGTGCGGACCCAACACCCTCACCGGCAGCGGGCTCGGCACGGGCTGTACCACGTTCTGAGCGAGCCACCGTCAAGGACGGACGGTGCGATCAGGCAACGCGCGAGGTCCCCATAACAAAGGCGACTACGACCTTGCCGGCAAGCTCGGTGAGCAGGTCCTCGCGGCCACGATCGAGCGACTCGGCCCCGAGCACCCCGAGGTGGTGCGTGCGCTCGAGACGGTCGGCAGCGCGTCGATGGAGGCCGGTGATCGGCGAAGCGCGACGGCGTACTACCGGCGCGCGCTCGCGCTCAGCGAGAAGCTGTCGGGACCGGAGTCGGCGCAGACCGCCAGAGAGGCGTTCAAGCTCGGATCCTCGCTGCAGAGCATCGGAGAGCTCGCGGAGGCCGAACCGGTTCTCGAACGCGCGGTGGCGCTTCGACAGAAGCTGCTGTCCCCCGACGACCCGAATCTCGGGTTTACGGTCGAAACGCTTGGATCTCTGCGAGCCCAGCAGGGCCGGTTCGACGAGGCCATCCGGCTCCAGCAGCGCTGCGTGGCGATCTTGACCAAGGCATACGGCCCGAACCACCCGCACGTGGCCATCGCCCTCCACAAGCTGGGCGGTACCTATTTCGCGAGCGGGGACCCCGCGACGGCCCTCGTGTACTACCAGCAGGCGCTGGACATGCGCGTCCAGCTCCTCGGGGCCGATCACGAGATGACGCTGTTCTCGAACGCGCTCGTCGGCCAGGCGCTGGTCGCGCTGTACCGCTGCGGCGAGGCGCGTCCGCTGCTCGAGAACACCGCCGGCGCGCTGGCAAGGAAGGTCGGCGAGGACCATCCGGACTTCGTCCGCACCATGGGCCCGCTCGGCGAGTGCGACCTGTCGGAACGACACGCGGCGCGCGCGGTCGCACGCATGGAGCACGCCATGGAGATCGAGGCCGGACCCAACCACAAAGCGGAAACCCGGGGCCAGGATCGATTCGTGCTCGCGCGCGCTCTCTGGGCCGTGGGCCGGCGACAGGAAGCGGACGCGGCCGCGCGAAAGGCGATGACCGAGCTGGCGACCGCGCCGTTTCAGGCGCCGCTCGTGGACCAGATCAAGCGCTGGCTCGAGAGCCACCGCTGAGCGGTACTGGTTCCAGCGTGAACCGAGTGCCCCGCTCCGAGGTCGAGCGCCTGAGGCTCAAGGCTCCCAGCTACCGTCGTACCACTTGTGAAAGAGAGCGCCGCCTTCGCCCATCACGAATACGTCGATTCGTCCGGCGCTCCAGCTCACAGTGGCAGACGACGACAGCGTGGTGTTGCCAAGCGACTCGAAACCGGATCAGCTTCCGCCGAAGCCAATGTGGAGGAGGGTGGTCACGGGGACCAGGACGGCACGCAGCGCGTATACCACTGGCATTGCCCCACACGTCGCAGTACTTGGACGGGTCGCCGCGGAAGAAGTGGTCCGGGTGCAACTCGCAGTAGATGTCCTCGACCGCGGTATGCGGTACGCAGTACCCATCGCCGGCAGTACCGTTTCCGCAGATCCACTCGCAGACCGTGTTGCTGGCATGGTCATTTGGGTCGCATGGGTAGTTCGGCGGGTTGCATGCGACCTTGGCGGTCACCTCGATCGATGGCGGCGAGGCGTCCGGGGGCGGTAGCTGAGAGGCGCAGGCGGCGAGGACGAGGGGAAGGGCGAGGGCGAGGTGACGGATCAGCATTCCTCGGAGACACGGCCGGCGCGCGACCGCGGCCTCAGCGTCGGGAATGTCGATCGTGATGGTCGGTCCCGTGCTCCGACGTCGCTGTGCGCCGGAGCTACGGGGTCCGCGATGGCTCTGGCGCGCGCCTCATCGCGTCGGTCACCAGCTGCGCTCCTGTCCGGCTGCGCGCAGCCCGTGCAGCTCGGCCTCCAGCTCGGTGATCAGCCGCCGCGCGGCATCGCGCTGCTGCACGAGCTCACTCACGCGCGGCCCGGGCCCGTCGCCGACGACGCACCTACTTGGTGACGAACGGCCCGAACGCGAGCTTGCCGTCGGCATCGACGGTTCCGGCCATCGTGCCGGCGAGCCGCGCGGCCACCGGATAGCTATCGAGCTGCTTCGGATTCGACGTCAGCTCGATCACGAACTTGAACGGTAGCGACGGCGGGCCCTCGTGATCGGGATGGACGTCGATCGCGAAGCCGTCGCGAAACCACGAGCCTTCGCCTTCGCCCTCTTTCTTGGCGGCTGCATACGCCTTCGGGTTCGCTTTCTTCGCGGCGGCGAGCGCGGCCTTGACCGCCGGCTCGCGCACGTCGATCTGTCGCTTGACTGCGCCGTGATCGATCTCGAGCAGCACGAGCGCGACCGAGCCCCACTTGCCGCCGGCGCGCCACTCGAGCCACGTGCCGTCGCTCGACCACACGGGTTTGATATCGGTGTTGTTCTCGTGCTCGAACAGCGTGTCGGCAGCGATCGTTGCGACGACCTTGCCGGTCGCGATCTCGACGAGCTTGTTCTGTCGCTCGTGTTCCTTCACGTGGTCGACATCGGGAGCGATCACACCGAGCTTGTGATCCGGCGAGATCGATCTCGGTACGATCGTGAACCCGGCCGGCAACGGCGTCGCGTGGGCGACACCGAAACACATCGCGACGATGACGAAGCTTCGCATGCGCCGACGCTACCATCGTCTGCCGGCTCGTCGAATCATGGTGTGCAGCAGACGGTCTGTGCCGCGAGCTGGTTGCTCTGGCAGCCGGTTCCGCTCCCGCTGGGGGTGGAGAACCAGTCGACCAGGCCACCGGACAGCCCGGATCTCCGCGTCAGCGGGGTGCACGACGCGGTGAGGGTCCAGAATGCCCAGGTCGCCGTGATGCCGAGCGCCACCTGACCTGCCGGACAGTTGACCGACGCGGTGTTGAGCCCTCCCATGGCGTTGGTTCCCGTGATGAACGCTCCGGTCACGACGGTGCATGCTGACAGAGCATGCGGAATCGGCGAGACCTCCGCGGAAGGCTCGGGGACGGTATCCTCCATCTTGATCGGTGTCCTCTCGCCATGCGGGCCGATCAGGAACATCGCCGTCGTCTCGCCATGTGGGCCGATGTCCCGGGCGATGGCCACCGCGCCGGTCGTGCCTGCAGCGCCGGCTGCACCTGCGACACCCGCGGGGCTCGAGGCGCTCACCGCGGCGGGGGACCCGGCGGCGCCGGCGCGATCGGACGATCCAGGTTCACCCGGACCATCGGATGGCATGCATCCTCCGACGAACGTCAATCCCAGTGCGACAAAGACAGTATTCTTCATGGCGCTCCTCCATCGAGATGTGATCCATGGGGACTCGGCCGAGCACGCGCTCGGATAGCGGCCACGCGTGGCGCGACCTCCGCGAGTGCAAGCCGTACATCACTTCGCGCGGAATCTAACCGATCAGCCAAGATCCAACAAGGCATTATTAGATCGGGAGTTGAATATTTAGTCGCTCAAAGTGGCATGGCGACCATGTTGCAATCAACAGCTTCCCGATGTCGAAAGATGGATAGCATCCTTACATGAATCTGTATCCGTATGCCGTGACCCAGTAGTCGGCCTCGCCCCACGACGCAAGGTCGAGGCCACCGTTCGGCAATACAAAGAGCTCGGTCCCGGCAGGTGAGGTCTGGACGCGGAACGCCGTCGATCCGGTCGCGGTGATGTCCGGCGCACCGGACGCGGCCTGGACCTCGCCCGTGGGCTGCGAATCGCCGGCCTGTGCGGGAGCCTGCTGATCGAGACCCTGCATCTGGCCCGGATCCTGCGGGGGAGCTCGATCTGTCATCGGATCGGGACGGCCGGCCGTACCATCGCTGGTGGCGCACGCAGTGGCGAACAATACATAAGATACCCCGAGTACGAACTTCATGCAGATGGCGTTTGCAGCGTGCGTGCCCCGATGCGCGTGCGACAGCCACCCATGAGCTCGCTGTGTTGCCTCGGCCCTCCGAGGGATCCCGTGTGACCTCGACGCTCGATGATGCGAGCCTCATCATTCACCGCACGCCGGGCTGACCGTGTGTCCAGGCTACCCGGTCATTCGCCGTCCGCCCCGCGCCCGCCCCCGCCAGGCGCGAGGTCCGCGAGCAGCGGTTCACGCGTCGCAAGGCCGAGGCCGAGCAGACGCCGATGACGATGCGCAGGGTAGCCAGCGCGGCGAGCGGGTGAGGCGGAGCCTTCCATCATTGGATGGACCACTTGATCAACAGGCCACCTTGCCAACTTACCACCTGGTCATCTGGCCAGGAGGACGGGTTCTGGCGTCGATCGTCGAATCAATTCGACGAGTTGTCGATCGAGAGGCGAAGGCCGCGAAGCACCGGCGCTCGCGCAGCGGTGACGGTTTCTGCGCTGCGCCATGCGTTCGCCGGAATGACTTGCTGCACTCCGGACGAGATGGTCCGGACATGCGGTAGGGCGGAATATGCCTGTGCACCACCGCACGACCGGTTCGGGAGTGCAATCGGTGCGTCGCTCGCTGCTCGGATGAGTTGACAGCCGTCGCCGACGAGCCGACACATGGAGCGTCGCTTGCGAGCGCTCCGCGGATCGCGATGACGGCGCAAGTGTTCCACCGAGTCTTCCACTGGAGGTTCGAGCATGACGAAACGAATGTTCTCTCGCCGTGACTTCTTGAAGGATTCCAGCGCGGGTGTCGCCGGCGCCCTGCTGCTGTCCGCGTGCGTGGGCGAGCGCAGCGCGGACGATGTGGTCGGCACCGACCTCGCGGCCGCGGACCTGGACGCGGTGCGGCCGGACTTCGGGGTCTCGGTGTTTCCGTTCGCGCTGAACCAGGTGACCCTGCTCGACGGGCCGTTCAAGGCGAACATGGGCCGGTCGATGGCGTACCTGGCGTTCGTCGATCCGGATCGACTGCTCCACACGTTCCGGCTCAACGCGGGGCTGCCGTCATCGGCCCAGGCGGTCGGCGGCTGGGAGACGCCGACCACCGAGCTCCGCGGGCACAGCATGGGCCACCTGATGTCCGGGCTCGCCCAGGCGTATGCCAATACCGGAGACACCACGCTCAAGGCCAAGGGCGACTACATCGTCGGCGAGCTCGCCAAGTGCCAGGCGCAGGCGAGCGCGGCGGGATTCAACACCGGCTACCTGTCGGCGTATCCGGAGAACTTCTTCGACCGGCTCGAGGCGCTGACGGCCGTGTGGGCGCCGTATTACACGCTGCACAAGATCATGGCCGGCCTCCTGGATCAGTTTCTGCTGGCGGGCAATCAGCAGGCGCTCACCGTGCTGATCGCCAAGGCCGGCTGGGTCAACTTCCGGACCGGCCGGCTGAGCCAGACCGCGATGCAGAACGTGCTCAAGACCGAGTTCGGCGGGATGAGCGAGGTGCTGGTCAACCTCTACCAGATCACCGGCGACCCGACCCACCTGGCGACCGCGCAGCGCTTCGATCACGCCCAGATCTTCGATCCGCTGGCCAGCGGCACGGATCAGCTCGCCGGATTCCACGCCAACACGCAGATCCCCAAGATCCTGGGCGCGATCCGCGAGTACCACCAGACCCAGACCGTCCGTTACCGCACGATCGCGCAGAACTTCTGGGACATCGTGCTGGCGCACCACACCTACTGCATCGGCGGCAACAGCAACGGCGAGTTCTTCCAGACCCCGGACTCGATCGCCGGACAGCTCAGCGACACGACCTGCGAGGTCTGCAACACGTACAACATGCTGAAGCTGACGCGGCAGCTGTTCTTCACCGATCCGACGCAGACTCGCTACATGGACTACTACGAGCGCGGGCTGTTCAACCAGATCCTGGGCGAGCAAGATCCGCAGTCGACGCACGGCTTCGTCACGTACTACACGCCGCTGCGCCCGGGCGGGATCAAGACCTACACCAACGACTACAACAACTTCACCTGTGATCACGGCTCGGCGATGGAGAGCCAGACCAAGTTCGCCGACAGCATCTATTTCCGCTCGGCGGATACGCTGTACGTGAACCTGTTCATCGCCTCGGTGGTGAACTGGCCCGAGAAGGCGATCTCGGTCCAGCAGGACACCCAGTTCCCCGACCAGCTGACCACCAAGCTCACCGTCACCACGTCCGGCGCGGTGACGCTGCCGATCAAGATCCGCGTGCCGTACTGGGTGCAGCCCGGCTGGCAGCTCACGATCAACGGCGCGGTGCAGACGCTGACCGCGACCCCGGGGAGCTACGTCACGCTCAACCGGACCTGGAACAACGGCGATGTGATCAACGTGACCATGCCGGCGGCGATCGCGCTCGACCGCACCCCGGACGCGGCGACGGTGCAGTCGGTGCGCTTCGGCGGCATCGTGCTCGCCGGCGGCTTCGGCACCACGGATCTCACTGCGCTGCCCGTGCTGACGCCGTCGTCGATCCAGCCCACCGCGACGCCGCAGCAGTTCACGGCGCAGGCCAGCGGCGCGCAGGTCCAGCTGATCCCGTTCTACAAGATGCACCACCAGCGCTACACGGTGTACTGGAGCACGCCCAGCGGAACGACGCCGGAGACCGTCGCGTGGTACCACTTCGACGAGTCGTCGGGCACCTCGGCCGCCGATTCATCGGGCAACCCGTCGGGCGGTCCCGCATCGCTGGTCGGCGGCGCCAGCTTCGGGACCGGCCGGAAGGCCAACGCGCTGCAGCTCAACGGCACCTCGGGCTATGCGCGGCTGCCCTCGGGCCTGCTCGGCAACGTGCAGAGCTTCACCGTCGCGGTGTGGGTCAACCTGGTCGCCAACACCCAGTGGTCGCGGATCTTCGACTTCGGATCCGGAACCGGCTCCTACATGTTTCTGACCCCGCGGAGCAGCGCGGGGGGCGCCCGATTCGCGATCACCACCGGCGGCGCAGGCGCCGAGCAGCAGCTCAACGCGACGAGCGCGATCGCCACCGGCGCGTGGACCCATGTCGCGGTGACCGGCGCCGGCGGTACCGGCCGGCTGTACGTCAACGGCGCGCAGGTCGCCACCGGCGCGATGGCGCTGACGCCGTCGTCGCTCGGCGCCACCGCGAGCACGTACGTCGGTAGGTCGCAGTACGCCAACGATCCGTTTCTGAGCGGCAAGGTCGACGAGCTCCGGATCTGGAGCCGTGCGCTGTCCGCCGCCGAGGTGCTCTCGCTGTTCCAGAACCCGTAGCATCCGGACGGACCGTTTCAGCGCTGCGGAACGGATCCCCGCCGGACCGGCGCGATGGTCCGACCTTGACGGCTTTTCCGGAGGGCTCTCGCGTCTCCCTGCGATGACGGGCTCATTCGATGACAGGCGAGCGGCTTCGCAGTCCTCCAGCACAGCGGCCCGCGCGGCCGACTCGATCGCGCCGGGCCGACGCACCCTGGTCGAGGCGATCGGGCCGGGCTCGGTTGCACCGGCCGGCCGGCCGGTACAAGCGCGCGGTGCGGTGACGCCTGACCGCGATCAGGGGGCCGACCCTCCGGGCTGGATCAACACCTTCCTGGCGAATGCCCAGCTCCGCGCCGGCGTCGGCCAGCAGGCGCAGGCGCGGGTGAAGCTGCCCAACCCCGGCACGCCCCTCTATCACGTCGGGCCGTGGCAAGAGGACCGGGACGAGCAGCCGTTCACGAGCCCGGATAACCCCCACCCGCCGTTCCCGCAGCGCTGGCTCCAGGTCGAGCTCCGCAACCCGGACCGCGCGGCGGTCTCGGGCTGGGTCCACAGCGCCGTCACCCACTACCCGCAGCACATGGAGAAGCCGACCGACGACCAGCTCCGCAGCGTCGTGGTCGAGGGCCCGACGGATTCCGGGAACAGCGCGACCGGGCCCGCGACGGGCGGCACGACGCCGGGCGACGGCACGGCGGACGCGCAGCCGGCACCGGTCGAGGACGTCGGCGTCGGGCTCCCGGTCGCCAGTTACCAGGACGGCCAGGATGTGATGACCCACATGACCCGGATCAAGCCGCAGCCCGTCGAGGGGCAGGGGAACGGCGTGGTGTTCTACAGCAGCCCGAACGCTGCCACGGTCGGCCTCGACGCTCGCGTCGCGCCCGAGCTCGTCGTGCTCGGCCTGGTGCACGGCCGCATGTACACGTACCCGACGTACGAGGGCGAGCATCACATCCAGGGTGGCAAGAACCGGCGCTCCGACACGTGGCTGGTCGTCGAGTACATGGCGGCGACCTACTTCGTCCACGCCGGCGCGGTCGTCGTGAGCCCCGACCAGCTCGAGGGTTGGCTCGGCCTGAACCCGGCGGCCCCGGGCGACGGTGGCGCGGGCGCCGCCGCCGCGGGCGGTCCGGTGACGTACGACGACTGGAAGGAGGACGGCGCGCACCTGGATCCGCCGGGGCTCGGGACGCCGGCCGCGGACTACCAGGCCAGGAACGGGTTCGCGCCCGACGAGCGTCTCCCCGCCGGTTACCTGCCCGCCAGCGGCGCGCTCCCGACCGGGCACGCAGGCAAGGCGCAGACCGCGCTGCGGGTCGCGCCGGACCCGCAGGCCACCAACCTGCCGCCCGCGCTTGGGGCGGGCACGGCGGTCACGATCTACGGCGTGATCAACCAGCAGCCGGCGTGGTTCCGCGCGCGCGAGGGTGAGCGCTACGGCTGGATCGCGGCGGCCGATCTGACCGAGGCCGCGACGCTGTTGAACGGGTTCGGCGCGACGATCGCCGTCGCGCAGAAGCCGGGCGCGGCGGGCGGCGCCGCACTGAGCCCGGTCAACGTCATCAACCCCGCCGGCGCCGACGTCCTGGCCACCCCGCGCCGCGGCACCCAGGTCGCCCACCTCGAGCCGGGGTTCGCGATCAGCCAGGTCTACGAGGCGGTCGTCGGCCAGGCGGTGGCCCGACCCGCGGGAGTCTCGACGACCTGGCTGCGGATCGGTCTGGTCCACGACTCCGCGCCGGACGTCGAGGTGTCGGGCTACGTCCCCGCACTCGACACGACGTTCGACGTCACGATTCCACCGACGAGCGGCGGCGCGAAGGACGCCGATCTCGTGGTCACGCCGCGTCCGGGCGTGCCCGTGTTCCTCTACGACAAGGCGGACCGGAAGGCAAAGCAGGTCGGCGCGCTGGGCGCGGACCAGCCCATGAGCGTGCAGTGGGCCGAACCGAGCCTGGACCAGACGCTGTGGCTGCGCGTGACGGCCGACACCGCGGCCGGTACGCTCGAGGGCTTCGTCGTGGCGAGCTCGACGACCTATTCCGGCAACGCGCCCGAGCCGCAGGTGCGACGGGTCGACACCGCCGACCCCGCCGCGAGCGGGTCTGCTCCGGAGACCACCACGATCACCGCCGACCCCGCGATCCTGCGCGCGCACGCCGCGGTCGAGCAGGATCAGCCACCGCTCGGCACGCTGCCGACCGGCGTCAAGGTGACGGTCCTCGCGCACTACGAGAGCGTCGCGGTGTCGGGCCTGCAGTCCACCGACACGGGCAAGTCGAGCACCTGGCTCTACATCGAGGTCCCGCCCGACCGGGTCACGGTGACCTCGGGCGGGGCGCCGCCGGCGTACGCCTGGGTCCACATCGGCTCGACCGACCTCGCCCACAGCGAGGGACTGTCCGGGGCGCCCGGCAACGAGGGGGCCGACGCGCTGGTGATGCCGCCCGGAGTTCCCGCGCGGATCGGCGGGAACCTGTGGCCGGGTGACAGCTCGAGCTACGTCCAGATGGCCAAGACCCAGCTGGTCCGGCGCGGGTTCATGACCGTCACCGAGTACAACGTCGTCGGTCCACAGGCCTATACCGACTGGACGACGCAGGCGGTCCGCGAGTTCCAGCTGCTCGAGATGCCCAGCTATGTCCCGCACTACAGCTTGCAGGATGGCGTGCTGTCGCCGGACATCTGGCAGGCGATGTTCCTGTCGAATGAACCGGCCGCGCACATGACGCTGACCCAGGTCGAGGCCGTGCTGAGCCAGCTCGGCCTCAGTCACTTCGCCTGGGATCCTGACAACAACCCCTACGCGTACGAGCGGCTGGGCAGCTCCAGCTACTGGGGCCCGGGCGTCCCGGGCGGCGAATGCACGTGGTTCGTGCGCGGGGTCTACCCCGGCCTCAATGTCACGGTCGGCGCGGGCGCGTGGGCAGGCATGTTCGCGCACGTGAGCCCGCCGCAGCGCGGCGACGTGATGAACAAGGCCACCCATGTCGCGGTGGTCACCGGGGTGTCCGCCGACGGCACGCAGATCGATGTCATCGAGTGCAACTGGAACTACTCGCGCGCGGTCGACACCCGCAGTGGCGTGAAGGTCGATGCCGACATGGCGTTCTTCCGTCCCTGAACGGACAGCCGTGTTCGTCGTCGTCCCCCGTGTGCTTCCACGCTGAGCGCGTCGTGGACCTCGCGGGACACCCTGCAACGCGTCGTCAGCGATCCGATCGCGCCTGGAGGGCGCCGCGCCGGGTCAGGGCAGCGCGCGCTCGGTGGGGAGCTCCCCCGCAGCGCGACTCACGGCGCGCCGGAGGCCAGGTCCTGCAGCGTCTTGCGGGCCAGCTCTGTGCCCCAGGTCTTCCCGGCCTCCATGCTCTCGGCGGTCACGGCGGGAAGCGTCTTGACCATGCGTCGGCCAGGCGCAGACTGGTAGAACCGGATCGCCGCGATGATGGTCTCGCGATCAAAGTGCTTCATGTAGATCGGCACGATCAACTCGACGAGCGAGTCGGGCTGGATGTTCTGCTTGAAGCGATCGATGAAACCGGGCGGCAAGCTCGACATCTTGCGGAAGCTCTCCATCATGCCGTCGGCGACCTGCTTGCCGAGGTTCGCGGCGCCGGTCACCTCGAGCAGCTTGCGCGTCAGCTGCTCGCTGGTGAGCTTCTCGAGGCCGTCGTCGGGGCTGGCCGGCGCCGCGTTCGAGATCGTCCCCGGGCTCACGGCAGCGGTCTGCGGGGACGCCGTGGCACAACCCACCACAAACAGAGTCCAGAACGCCAGCTTCATGGCCACCACACTACCGGGATCGGGGCCGCATGTCGCGCGAATGCACGCACGTCGTGGTGCGCGTCGCGCCGGGCAGGCGCTGCGTCACGACACGCCATCCGACAGATGTGTGACGGTGGGCTCCATGGAGCGGTCGCGCAGGTGCGGCTCGGGGCCGTACCGCCGGACGTTAGCAATCGGCAGGCCGCTGGGGTGGGGTCGACGGGTCCCTCACGCCGGGTCCACGCGACATGGTGGCTTGCTCGCGTGGACTGCGCTGTGGAGTCCAGAGGGTGAAAGGCGGCACATGACATCTCCACGGTGGTTGCGGCGTGTGTTGGTCGCACTGGTCGGGGCAGCGATCGCGGTCGGTTGCACGTCGGGCTCGATCGTCATGAACTCGCGGCGCAGCCAGGCCGGCGCGGTGCCGATCGAGCGACTGCTGGTGCTGGCGAACCTCAAGAGCCAGGGCTTCAGCGACGCCATGTACCAGGGGTTCTCGGCCGCGCTCGTAGGTCAGCTGCGCGCGTGCCACGTCGAGCCCAAGCTGTTCCACGCCGAGCCCGGCAACGACGGCTGGGCCAGCGCGGTCACAGCCGAGGCCACGGCGTTCGCGCCGAGCGCCATGCTGCTGATCCGGGCGACCGGCGGCGTGCTTCACACCCGGAGCGGCGTCACCAAGGCGGCGAGCATCGTGATCGGGCTGCGGATCGACGCGACCGACACCCGCGCGGAGCTGTGGCGCGCCAAGCTGGTGTTCGACGTGGACACCGGCAGCGTCTGGTACGACGACACCGCGAGCGGCGAGCGGCTCGCGAGCCTGCTCGTGGATCAGCTCCGCCGGGACGGCGTGCTCGACCGCTGCCCGGCGGTGGCCCCCGGGAGCGCGTCGTGACCGGGCGCTGGGTACTCGCGCTCGCGGTGTGCGCGGCGCTCGGCGCGTGCGCCGGGGGTCGTGCGACGTTCCAGATCTGGCGCAGCGCGGCGAACGCCGACCCCGTCGAGCGCGTGCTGGTCGTGACCCGGATCGGGATGACGGAGGAGCTGCGTGATGGCGTCAGCGACGCGTTCCGGGATCACCTCGCCGCGTGCGGCGTGCGCGCCGTCGTGCTGCACATCGGCGTGCTGGACCTCGATCCCGAGCAGCGCGTGTACGAGGCGATGCGCCAGCTCCAGCCGAGCGCGGTGCTGAGCATCTCCACGCAGAGCAGCCAGACGACGCTCTACAATGGCTATGCCGCCTCGACGCAGGACTACCACGTCCGGGTCGTGTCGGCCCGATCGCGCACGGTGCTGTGGGAAGGCTTGATGACCTGGAAGCTGGTGTCGAGCTGGGTGACCGACTTGCATGCTACGGGCGCGCAGTTCGTCGACAGCATCCTCGACGCGCTCCGGGGGAGTGTCCTCGCGCGCTGCCGCGCCGGCTGATGCCGGCTCTGGCTCGGCGCGCGGCGCCGCGCCTGGAGCGCCGCCACGTCGGCGCGGCGCACAGGATGGTCGACCACAGGGCCCGCATCGCCCCAGCGTACCGCGGCGCGCGCCCGCGGTGCGACCATTCGACATTCCGTTTGGGATCGATCGGGGCGTGATCGGGTAGTCTGCCGCGCGTGACCCACCTCGTGTGCCCAGGGTTTCGGTTCGCAGGCGTCGCCGCCGGCATCAAGGACGACCATCGCCTCGACGTCGGCTTGATCGCCGCCGATCGGCCGGTGACCGCAGCGGCGGTGTTCACCCGCAATCGGGTCGCCGCGGCGCCGGTCGAGCTATCGCGGGCGATCCTCGCGCGCACCCGGGGGCGGATCCGCGGCGTCGTGGTCAACAGCGGCAACGCCAACGCGTGCACCGGCTCGAACGGGATGCGGGATGCGCGCCGGATGGCGATGCTGGCGCGCGAGGCCTGCGGCGGGAACGCGCTGGTCGCATCGACCGGTGTGATCGGTCGACCGCTGGCGATGGACCGGCTGACGAGCGGGATCGCAGCCGCGGGCGCGGCGCTTGCTCCCGACGGGTTCGGCCGCTTCGCCGAGGCGATCATGACCACAGACAAGCGGCCCAAGGTCGCCGCTCGAGAGGCCACGATCGGGCGCCGCGCGGTGCGACTGGTCGGCACGACCAAGGGCGCGGGCATGATCGCACCCAACATGGCCACGACGCTGACGTTCGTGGTCACCGATGCGGCGGTGCCGGCCGCCGCGCTGCGCTCGCTGGTCGCCGCCGCCGTGAAGCCCACGTTCAACGCCATCGCGGTCGATGGCGACACCTCGACCAACGATACGCTGGCGGTGCTGGCCGGCGGTAGCGGGCAGCCGTCGTCGCGCGAGCTGCGCACGTTCGGCGCGGCGCTGACCGATCTGCTCGACGACCTGGCGCACCAGCTGATCGGCGACGGAGAGGGCGTCCATCACGTGGTTGCGATCGAGGTGCGCGGCGCGCGCAACACGCGCGACGCGGAAGCGGTGGCTCGACGGATCGCGATCTCGCCGCTGGTCAAGACCGCGATCGCCGGCGGCGATCCCAACTGGGGGCGGATCTTGTGCGCGGCGGGCAACGCCGGCGCGCAGCTCCGGCCGGACCGGATCAGCCTGGCGATCGGCGGCGTGCCGGTCGTTCGCGCGGGCGCTGCCATCACCGGCTGGAACCCGGCGGCGGTCGCGGCGGTGATGAAGAATCCCGCGTACACGATGACGATCGATCTGGGAGTCGGCCCCGCGACCGCGCGCTACCTGGCCTGCGATCTCAGCCACGACTACGTGACGATCAACGCGGATTACACGACCTGAGCTCCTTGCTCCTGCGTTGCCTCATCGATCTGCAAGAACATCCCATCCGCTGCAAGAGGATCCCATAGCCAAGAATCTGACTGCACCGTACTGATCGAGTCGGAGCATATGGCGACTTCGGTTGGATCGATCCGTGGCGCTGGGAGCTGCGGAACCGGTGTGGAGAGACCAGCACTTCTGGGGAGCTCGCTGGTCTTTGGCCGGACCGGCCAGACCCTGATCTCGGTGCAGCCCGACGCGATCTCGGTCGTCGAGCTGGGGACCGACGGTCAGAGGACGCGTCTCCCGATCCGCGATGTCCGCACGGTTGCCGCGTTCGCAGATCAGCTGTGGGGCGTGACCAGCGACGACCGGTTCGTCCGCATCGATCGCGCGGGACGCTCGCTCGCCCCGGCCCGGTCGCTGCCGTACGGGGCGCGGGCCGTGCTGCAACCCGCGCCATTCGGTCCGGCTGCCGCGGTCTGGTCGTCGAGCCCGGCACTCGCGCTGATCGATGATGTCGGCCAGCTCACCGCGACCGAGATCCCCGATGTCGACCTCGCGCTGCCCATCACCGGCCGCCGGTTCGTGACTGCGTGCGGGGCGAAGCTCACGCTGCCATCGGGCCTCGTCACGCAGTTCCCGCCGAACACCACGGTGCTCGGTGGGGCGGTGATGGCCGATGGCAAGTCCGTCACTCTGCTGGTTGCCCAGGCCGGCGGGCGCCAGCTGATCGTCGTCGCGCTCGGCACCGGTCAGATCATGCAGCGCTGTCCAGTTCCGTCGCACGCGGTCCGGATCGCGACCCGCCGCAACCTCGCGGTGGCGCAGCTCGATCCGCGGGTGACCCGGATCCTCGACCTCCAGACCGGGCGCGAGCTGGGCACGATCACCTGCGATCGCGATGCCATCGATCACGCGATCGATCCCGACGGACGCTGGCTCGCGGTACGCTACGAATCCGGCGCGATCGAGCTGCTGGACATCGTCGATGTCAGGCGAAGCGTACCGGCCCTCGTCGCGCTGCCCGCTGCGAGCGGGACGCGTCCCGATGGCGGGCACGCGATGCCGTCGCCAGCTGCAAGGGCGGTGAAGACGCGTGCGCTCGAGGGCGTCGCCAGAGGCCGCTACACGCACGGCCGGTTCACGCTCCCCGACGACATCGGCGAAGAAATCGAGCTCCGCTCGCCGGCCACGCGCGAAGTGCTCGGCGTGTTTCCGTGCGGCGCCGGCGATGTCGATGATGCGGTTGGTTCTGCCGCGGGCGCGCAGCTGCGCTGGGAAGGCCTCGCGCTCGAGGTGCGGTTGCAGATGCTCTCGCGGATCGAGCCGGTGGTGCTCGAGCGCGGCGACGAGCTCGCCGCGATGATGCAGCGCGAGCTCGGCCGCCCAGGGTGGGAGTGCCGGCGGGAGCTCGACAGTCTGATTCCGCGAATGCATGACCTGTTCGCATTGGCGCGCAAGCAGATCGGCGAGGTCGCGCAAGGCGCGGCGCGGATCCGGCATCGGGCACACGGTGTGGTCGCGCTGGTGTCACCGGTCATGTTGCCGCTCGCGACCGCGCACACGCACCTGCTGTCCGCGCTCGTCACCGGCAACACGGTGGTGTGGAAGCCGAGCTCGCTCACCGCCGGGTCGGCGCAGCTCTACACCGAGGTCCTTCACGCTGCGGGGTTGCCAGCGGGTGTCGTCAACCTCGTGCAAGGCCGCGCCTCGGTCGGGCGGCGCCTGCTCGCGCATCCCGGGATCGATGGCGCGGTCTTCATCGGCAGCCGCGAGCACGCGCGGGAAGTCCGCCGCGAGCTGGGCGCTCGCCTCGAGCTCGCGACCGTGGTCCATGCCGGCGCAAAGAACGCTGCGATCGTTCTCGACGGCACCGAGCTCGACCGCGCCGCCTCGGAGATCGCGACGTGCGCGTTCCTGTCATCGGGCCAGCGCTCGACCGCGCTCGGCCGCGTGCTGGTCCAGGCGGCGTTGCGCAAGCCGCTGCTGGAGGCGCTCGTGGCCCACACGCGTCGGCTGGCCGCCACCCCACGGTTCGCCGGTCCACTGGTCTCGGCCGAACGCCATGATCGCCACTTCGCAAGACTCCGCGCCGCCGAGTCAGCTGGCGCATCGGTCATCGTGCGCCCGGAGTCGCGTCCCGACTCGCTGTTCGCTGGCCCGTCGATCCACCTGGTCGAGGATCGCGCGTGTGCGGTGGACTACCTGCGAGACGAGCTGTTCGGCCCGGATCTCGCGATCGAGCCCGTCGCCGACCTGGCCGATGCGCTCGCGCGGCTGCACGGGCACGACATGCTGATCGCGTCCCTGTTCGCCGCGGCGCACGACGATCGTGTACGGTTCGAGGACGAGGCCAGCGCCGGAGCGCTGTTCTGGAATCACGCGCCGAGCGCGATCTCGGGCTGGCTGTCGTTCGCGGCCAAGGGCGGCCCCGAGCGCGGCCCGACCGGCCTGCTCGCGATGGCCCGGCGGGTTGCTTGCATCGGTGCCGCATCCGCACTCGCAACACCATTGTTGATGGAAGAGGTCGAATGTCCCACTCACGCGATGACCGAGAGAAGGGTGTCATGAATCCGCTGCTTGCGCGCGACTGGCTCGATGCCGAGATCGAGCGGATCTGGCTCAGCGCCGAGCTGGAGTTCCGCCGCTTGCAGCAACTCAAGTTGCGTCCAGCGGCCGCGGATGTAGACGCGGTGCTCGCACAGCGGCGAGCGGCGCGCACCGGCAAGCCGACACAGTTCGATGAGGGCGAGCTGCAACGCGCCATCGAGGCCGTGATGCAGCGGCTCGCGACGTCGCGCCGCGCGCCGATCGAGCAGCTGCACACCCGGCTCGGGCTGTCGTTCAGCGATGTCGGTGCGCTGCTGGTCATCGCCGCCCCGAGCATCGATCCGTCGCTCGCAGATCTGTTCGCAGCCGTGCGCGGACCCGCGATGGCTCGTCGCGGCGTGGACGCGGCGCTGATCGGTCAGCTGCTGTCGTGCGAGCGCGAGCAGCGCCTCGATCTGCTGGCGCTGCTCGACGAGCACCGGCCGCCGGTCGCGCAGCGCCTGATCCAGGTCGCACCGACGCAGGACGTCTATAGCTCCGTGTCATATCGATCGATTCAACCAACGCTGGATCTCTTGTGGTTACTGACCGGTTCCGGATCGTCGGCATCGCCCTCGTTGCGTGACCATGCCTCGGTCGCTCCCGGAACGAGCTCGTGGGATGGGCTGATCGTCGACGATGACGTCCGCGGCTGGCTGGAGCCGCTCGCGGAGCGCTTTGCGCGGACCGAGCTTCCGCTACCGTGGGTGGTGCTGTGGGGGACCGCCGGCGCCGGCAAGCGCGAGATCGCGTCCCGGCTCGCGGCGTTCTCCCGGCGTCCGCTGCTGGCGGTGAAGCCGCGAGCGCGCGACGCTGCGCAGCTCCTGGACCTGGTCCGCCGGGCGTGCCGAGACGCAGCCTGGCTCGACGCTGTGCTCTACCTCGGACCGTTCGTCGGGGACGATCTTCACGAGCAGCCGGCGATCGTGGAGCAGCTGGCGACCTGCAGGCAGCCCGTGGTGCTCGGGTTCGACGCGACACGCCCGCCGCGGCTCAAGACCACCCACCCGCTCGGCGAGTACGCCCTGGCCATCCCGCAGGCCCCAACCCGGCTCGCACTGTGGAGCCGTGCGCTGTCCTCTGCGAGAGTCGCACCGGAAACGGACATCGCTACCATATCTCGCGGGTACAAGCTGACTCCCGGCGAGATCGCCGAGAGCGCTCGCGAGGTCATGATGCTCGCCGGCCGCGGCGCGATCGACGGCGCGCTGATCCACCGGGTGATGGAGCGCCGGCTCCGCAACGATCTCGGCGAGATCGCGACGCGACTGGACATCGCCACGACCTGGGAGGACGTGATCCTGCCGCCCGAGGCAACCGGCCGGGTACGCGAGCTGCTCGCGCGCAAACACCAGGAGGATCGCGTCTATCGCGAATGGGGGCTCGATCGCAAGATCGGCTACGGCAAGGGGATCGTCGCCTTGTTCTCGGGCCCGCCGGGGACGGGGAAGACGCTGCTCGCAGGGCTGATCGCACGGGAGCTCGGATACGAGCTCTATCAGATCGATCTATCGCAGATATTCTCGCGCTGGATCGGCGAGACCGAGAAGGCGCTCGACCGAGCGTTCGATCAAGCCGAGCGCGCTCACGCGGTGCTGTTGTTCGACGAGGCAGATGCGCTGTTCGCCAAGCGCACGGAGGTCGAGGATTCGCATGATCGATATGCAAACCTCGCGGTCAACTTTCTGTTGCAGCGACTCGAACGCTACAGCGGTGTCGCGGTGCTGACCACCAACAAGGACACCTACCTCGACGAAGCACTGCGCCGCCGGCTCAGCCTGCACCTCCAGATCGAGGAACCCGAAGCGTTCGACCGCCAGCGGCTGTGGCAGAAGCACCTGCCCAGGGGTGTGCCGGGCGCGAGCACCGTCGATATCGCCAGGCTCGCGGCGGAGTTCGAGCTCACCGGCGGTTACATCAAGAATGCGTCGGTGCGCGCGGCCTTCCTCGCAGCGGCAAACAATGTGCCGCTCAGCACGGATCTGGTGCGCCGCGCTGCTTGTCTGGAGCTCGAGGATCTCGGACGGGTCGTGACCTGGTCGACCGAGCTCGAACAGCCGATGCCCAGCAGCGTGCATGCTCACCATCACACGCCGAACTTCGAAGCCGCTGTTCGCATCGACTACATCGAAGGATAACCAAAGGATCAAGTCAAATGCCACGATACGACGATGACCTTCAAGAGTGTACCGACGACAGCGAAAGCTACGACAGCCAGAGCGACGGAGACAGCCAGGGCTCTGACGGCGGCAAATGTGGCTACGGCCCGTGGGCCGAGCCGGAGGCCTCGGAGACGAGCGAGGTCGGGCCACTGGAATCCATTCAATTGCCGCAGTACAACGACGACCTTCAACAGTGTACCGAGGACGTCCAGAGCTACGGCCTCCAGAGCTATGATGACAGCCAGGGCTCCGGCGGCGGTCTATGTGGCTACGGCCCGTACGCCGACCCCCAGGTGGGTTCGGAGGGTCCGGAGCTCGGGCCGGACGATCCGGCGTGCCATCCCGACGGGCCGAACTTTCTCGAGAAAGCGGTGAACTGGTGGTTCAACACGGAGCCGGGAGGAGGGTTGGGAGAGAACGAACCAGTGCCCGCGCACTGCTTCCCTCCAGCGCCCCCGGAGCACACCCCCCCGCCCCTCTCGTGGCCATGGAATGAGTACGGCCCCGGCTGTGTCCCTCTCGACGGCGAGCCCCCCAAACCCCTCTTTGAGCCGGAATATAACGGTCCTTCGATATGGCCAGCTCCGCCGAGCAGCGGCAAGCACGGTGAGGGTGGCGAGCAGGAGGAGTCACCCCACATCGAAATTCCACAATACGATCCACAGCGGCCGGGGTTGCCGGGCGGACAGAACCAGTATGGGACCAGGTTCGTGCCGGATGGTCAGAGAAACTTCCTACCGGATGGACAGCCCTATGTTCCGCTCGATATCGAGCTAGTCCCCTGAAGTTCGTCGAGGGAACCGCGCCGCACCCCGGGTCTTCCCGGCCTTCATGCTCTCGGCGGTCACGGCGGGGAGGGTCCTGACCATGCGCTGGCCAGGCGCAGACTGGTAGAATTTTACCGCGGTTCACCCCGTTTTACGACGACGTGGTGGCAAGCCGCGGACGCGATCGATACTCTCGATCTTGGTAATGGCCTGTCGCCGTCACCAGAAAGCAAGAGTAATATCCATGATGAAGTTCAGCACTCTCGTGAGGCGCACTGGTCTCGCAGCCGCCATCGCCCTGTGCGGTGCGCTCGCCCCACAACTCGGCTGTGCGGTCGACGACGGTGACGCACCCGACCAGACCAGCCAGTCCTCGGACAACCTCGCCGCCCCCAAGGCCGCGCCCAAGACCGCGATCGACGTGGCGTCGTTCTGGGAGACCTGCAGGGACGAGTCGTGGCACAGCGACGATGGCCGCGGCATCGTCCGGGCCGACGCGGAAAGCTGCCAGCGGAAGAATGGCAGCTGGGGTGGACCCACCTCGTACCGCGGATACTGCGATACCAACCTGTCGAACCTCAACGGCGTGCTGCACTGCCAGTAGCCCGAGGCGTGACGACGGTCAGAGCGTCTCGAGAAACGCCGTGAGATCGGCGATCTGCGCGTCGCTGAGCTGGGTCGACATCGCCATGCCGTGGACCGCGCCGCGCTCGCGCAGCACCGCCTCGAGCGACGCGGCGCTGCCGTCGTGGAAGTACGGCGCGCTCGCGGCGAGGCCGAGCAGGCTCGGGGTGTCGGCATGCTTGAGGTTGCCGGCGAAGTCGTGGCGCTCGCGGTCGGTGTAGAGCGGCCCGTCGTGGCAGCCGCGACAGCCGAGGTCGTCGGAGTCGAACAGGCGCTTGCCGCGCGCGACCGGCTGGGGATCGCGGGTCGGCGTGCGGATCGCGGGGAGCGACTCGAGGTACGCGACGAGCGCGGCGGTCTGCGGCTTGCGGAGGCCGGCGCCGCCGAGCCGCGTGATCGTGCCGCGCAGGCTCGACGCGAGATCGCGAGACCCGCCGTCCCACTTGAACGGGCCGCTGCCGACGAGCCGGCCGGCGAGCAGCGGGGTCTGGAGCTGCTTGCCTTCGATCTGCCACGACAGCCCGTCGGTGCGGCCGTCGAGGTGGCAGCTCGCGCAGGCGATGGCGCCGTGCTCGGAGATGCTCGGGATCGCGCTGTGGAACAGGACCAGGCCGTCGTGCTGCGGCTCGCGGAGCGCCGACGCGACGAGCTCGGGACCGGGCCGGGGCTTGCCGGCGAGCCGGGTCCTGGGTTCGACGGCGATCCGCGCGACGCTGCGCGTGAACGAGCACCACACGAGCAGATCGCCGCCGCCGCTGATCGCGAGCCCGTCGGGGCCGCACCGGCGCGGCACCGCGAGCTTTCCGCTCAGCTTGCCGGGGGCGGCGTCGACCTGCGACGCGTGGACGACCTGCAGGATCGTGTCGTTGCCCAGACCGGCGACGTACAGCGCGTCGCGCGCGCCGTCCCACGCGACCGCGCGCGGCTGGTTCAGGGCGGTCTGCGCGGTGGCCAGCGCGGTGCGCGCGCCGTCGCTGCCGAACAGCGCGAGGTGGTAGGTGATCGGTGGGATGAACTCGACGCCGCCGTAGCGCCCGGCCGACTGGTGGGCGCCGCCCATCCCGACCGGGACCGAGAGCTGGAACGGGACGACCGCCTGGTGCGCACCCATGAACGTCACGGCGAAGCCGCCGCGCGCGTTCGGGCAGCACATCGCGCGGTGCTCCACGCGGTGGGTCTCGAGCGCGACGTCGTCGATCGTGTTGCTGCCGGTGTGGGCGATCAGCGCGCGGCTCGCGTCGGGCGCGATCGCGACGCCGCGCGGCTCGCGGTCGAGCGCGGCGCGCCAGCGCTCGCTGCCGGTCGCGACGTCGTACGCGACGAGCGCGCGATCGGCGATCGCGGTGACGACGAGCGTCCGGCGGTCCGGGGTCAGGGCGACGCCGTATGGCTCGTGCGGTGTGCTCCACGTCGCGTGCACGACGAGGCGGTCGCCGACCTCGACCGACACGATCCGGTCGCCGCGGCGATCCGCGACGTACGCGAGCTTCGCGATGGGATCGTAGGCGAGCAGCGCGGCGTCGCGGCCGATCGGCAGCTGCGCGAGCCCGGCGCCGGTGGGGTCGGCGAGCAGGAGTGCGCCGCTGTCGGCGTCGATCGCGAGCGCACGGTCGCCGACCGCCGCGATCCGTGAGCCGGCGAGGTAGGCGGGTGTCGGTTCCGCGGGCGCGACGCCGGTGATCCGCGGTGACGCCAGGATCAGGAACGTCGGCGGCGTCGGATCGGGCTCCTCGAACAGGGGGCGAGCCCACGCGGTGGTCCCGGAGCCGAGCGCCCCGAGCGCGGCGAGCGCTCCGAGCAGGAGGTGACGCATGGCCCGGTAACGGTGCCGCGTGGATCGGTATTCCGCACCGCATCAAAAGCGCAACAACCGCCGAGGACCGGGCGTTGTCCGGCCATGCGCAAGCTGCTCGGGGTCGTGCTCGTGGTCGCGTCTGCGTCGTGCTCGTCGGAGCCGCCGCGCGCCGAGCCGGTTGAGGCCGGCGCCGTGTGCGAGGTCGATCGCGCGAGCACGCCGCCGGAGTGGCTCCGGATGGAGGACCAGGGCCGCCTGCAGCGGTTCGCGCTCGCCGCGGAAACGCCGCATGCAGCGGCGCCGCACGCAGCGACCGCAGAGGCTGCCCCGCCGCATCCACCGACGACGGCGCCCCACGGCGGGGCGATCACGGCGCTCGCGGCGACCGAGGATGGATCGATCGCCGTCACCGCGGACGGGATGGGCGGGGTGCGCCTGTGGCCGGCGCTGGATGGCACGTGCGAGCCGGTCGTGATCGCCGCGCACCCGCCGCTCGCGCTCGCGGTGGCCCGCACGGACGGCGAGGTCGCGATCGCCGGCCTCGATGCCGCGGGCCAGCTCGAGATCGTCCGCACGACGGCGGCGGGGGTGCCGGTGGGGCGCGCGGTCGTCGATTCGCCGCGGCCGTATCGCACGATGCGCGCGCTGCCCGCGGCGTTCCTCGCGGTGCGCGACGACCAGCAGATCGATCGGATCGACCCGCGAGGCGCGATCGTCGCATCGCTCGTGCCGGAGCCGGGGGTTCGGGTCGGCGCGATCGCGGTGCGCCGCGGCAAGGCGATCGCGATGCTCGCGTCGCCGGAAGGCGTGCACGGGCGCTGGCTCGAGCTGGCAGATCGGCTCGCGTGGGGCGGCGACACACCGAGGCTGCCGATCGACCCGGCGCTCGCCGAGCTGTCGCCCGACCTCCGCCACCTGACGGCTCTCCATGCGCGGCTCGCCACCGCGGCGACGATCGATCTGGTCACCGGGCGCGCGTACGCGATCCCGTGGGAGCACGAAGAGGTCCCGGAGTCGATGCGTCCGCTCGGCTTCCCCGCCGCGAACGAGCTCGCGATGACGTCGACGTTCGACAACGGCGTGGTGTGGTGGCTGGGCGGGACGACGCTGCGCGGGTTCGCGACCGAGGGCAGGGGCGGCGTGACCGGGCCGAGCGTCGCGGTCGACGGCCGCGTGATCACCGCGTCGCGCGCGATCCTCGTGCTCCACACCGACAAGCGGACGCAGTACCTCGGCTACCGCATGAGGTACCTCAAGGGGATCCGGGGCACGCGCGACGGCTGGATCGTCGATGGTGGCTCGCCGACCCGGATGCTCGCGCTCGACGCGCGGTTCCACGAGCGCCGGCGGTTCGCTGCGCCGCCCGAGACCTCGAGCCTGCACCTGGTCGACGATCACCACGCGATCGCGGCGATCGAGGCCGACGGCGGCGCCGCGCGCGATCTGTACGCGATCGATCTCGCGCACCCCGAGGCGATCCAGCTCGCGTGGCGGACGACCGGCGCCGTCGCGGGCTACGAGCCATCGACCCACCTGCTCGCGGTCAACGACGACAACGAGATCCAGTTCGCGCGCGTCGATCCGAGGACCGGCGCGATCGGCGAGCCGGTGCGGTTCCCGGTCGTCGGCCCCGCGTACACACACCTGGTCTACCTGCTCGATCCCGCGCGCTCCCGGGGCAACGTCGCGCTCGTGATCGATCTCGACTACACGGGCCACACCACGACCGTCGACGAGATCCGCGCGGTGACCGGCGAGGTGAAGCTCGCGCGCAGCTACGACATCGAGACCCACGGGCGCAACGTGACGGACGAGGTCCTGCGCCGCCACGGCCTCACGCCGGACGGCAGGCCGAGCTGGCGGCGCAGCCCCGACGGCAAGTGGACGGCGCACGTCGAGGCGGGGCGCATGACGCTGCGCCGCGCGGACGGCGAGGTCCAGTGGGTCGTCGACGCGCACGGCGCCTTCGACGTCGGGTGGCGCCCGGACGGCGCGCTCGCCGCGCTCGGTGGCGGGATCGCGGCGGTCGACGTCGAGACCGGGGCGCTCGGCGCGCGCCGGTGCGGCTGGGACTTCGGCCTCGTGGATGATCCGGAGTTCGATCACGGCGCCGGCGCGGCGCTGTGCGAAGCGCCGTGACCGGTCGTTGACGCCGCGCTGCTCGCTGCGTGGCGGAACCGAAGCGAAATCGTCCGCGACGCGTGGCTTGGCGAGGGAAACCGTCGTGCGCGGCCGAGCCGGGCAGGGCGCTGCGATCGACGATCTCCACATCTCACAATCCGGTGCGATGGCGTTCACCGCCGCTCCATATGAGCGTGATGGGCTGTCCGTGTCCAGCAGCGCCACGCGGCCGGACGGAAGGATCGCGCCATGCACGAGCAACACGGGAAGATCGACTTTCATCTTCACTCGTACGCCTCGAACGTCACCGGCTACTACGCGGCCAACGCGCTCGCGATCCCGGAGAGCTACTCCGATCCGCGCGCGCTGCATGCCCTGCTCAAGAAGCGGGGCATGACGCTCGTGACGCTGACCGACCACAACTCGATCGACGGGGTCAAGGAGCTGCTCGATGCCGGCAAGCAGGACGTGTTCGCCAGCGCCGAGATGACGGCGACGTTTCCCAAGGATGGCTGTCACATTCACGTCACCGTCGCCAACGTCACCGAGACACAGTTTCGCGAGGTCGATCGGCTGCGCGGTAACGTGTTCGAGATGGTGGCCTATCTCGATCAGCAGATCGCGGCGCAGGCCGGCCGCCCCGGGGGTAACGAGATCGCCTACTTCATGACACACCCGCTGATGAGCACGGGAAACCGTCCGTATGGCCGCGAAGGCGCGCTGGCCGTGGATCACCTGGAGCAGGCGGTGCTGCTGTTCGAGGCGTTCGAGGTGCGCAACGGATCGCGGACCAAGGCGCTCAACGAGCTGACGCGCCGGCTGCTCGAGTCGCTCGACCGCGAGACGATCGAGCGGCTCGCGGACAAGCACGGGATCGCCCCCAAGGGCGACGCGCCGTGGCGGAAGGCCCTGCTCGCGGGCTCCGACGACCACGCGGGCATCAACCCCGGCAACACGTGGACCGCGTTCCCGGTGGCGGGCGGACGTCCGGTGGCCAACGACGTGATCTGCGCGATCCGCGCCCGGCGCACCCAGCCGTGTGGCGCGCACGGCGGCCCGATCACGCTCGCGCACTCGCTGCTCAAGCTGCTCTACGACGGCAGCGCGCGCGCCAAGCAGACCCGGACGCTCAGCGTGGGCGGGCCGATCCACGGGCTGTTCCGGATGGTGTTCGATGAGGACCGCGTGCGGACCCACGAGCGGCTGATCTTCCGCGGCAAGGCGATGCTGCGCGGCTGGCTGTGGCGGCACCTGCAGGCGCAGCGCGGCGCGGTCCAGCCGTTCGAGAGCCTGCTCGAGTCCGAGGTGCTGCGGCTGATCGCCGACCCCGCGTTCATCGGCGAGCTCGCCGTGATCGAGAAGACCGACGACCGGATCTTCCTGGTCCTCAACACGCTGCTCAACCGGATCTTCGCGCGCTACGTCGACGGGCTCACCCAGGCGCAGGGCCGCAACGTCGTGTTCATCATCAAGCAGGTCGTGACCATGATCTCGTCCAACCTGTTCGTGTCGCTGCCGTACCTGATGAGCTTCGCGCAGCAGAGCTCGGACTCGCTGGTCGCGCGCGACGTCCGCCAGCGGTTCGGGCTCGGCGAGTGCCCCAGGGTCGTGCTGCTCACCGACACGCTGTTCGAGATCAACGGGGTCGCCGCGAGCATCAAGCGGATGATCCGCGAGGCGATCAAGCGCGACAAGGACTTCACGGTCGTGACCTGCCTGTCGGCGGACGAGCGCGCGCGCCACGCCGCCGATCCGGAGATCGCGGGCTGGCTCGCCGCGGGCCGGCTCAAGCTGTTCGAGCCGGTCGCGCAGCTCGACTTCCCCGAGTACAACGACTTCCAGATCCGCGTGCCGCCGCTGCTCGAGCTGATGAAGTACCTCCAGGAGGAGGGATTCACCAAGATGCAGGTCAGCACGCCCGGGATCATCGGGCTCGCCGGGCTGGCCGCGGCCAAGGCGCTCCAGATCGAGACCGCTGCCACCTATCACACGAGCGTGCCGGAGTACGTCGAGAACTACACCAAGGATGTCATGCTCGAGGCGCTCGCCTGGCAGTACATGATCGTGTTCTATCACTCGGTGGACGAGGTGCTGGTGCCCAGCAAGTACATCGCGCGGCTGCTCCACAAGCGCGGGCTGCGCAGCCGCAAGCTCTTGATCCTGGATCGCTGGGTCGACGTCACCCGGTTCCACCCCGGCAAGCGCCAGGTCGGGTACTACGCGACCCACCACGGGCTCGCCGACGAGGCCGCGCTGGTCAAGTTCGTCTACGTCGGCCGCGTCGCGGTCGAGAAGAACCTCCAGCTGATCGCCCAGGCGTACCGCCGGCTGCGCGCGACCCACGCCGGCTGTCACCTGATCATCGTCGGCGATGGCCCGTACCGGGCCCGGCTCGAAGCCGAGCTGGCCGGCGTGCCGGTGACGTTCACCGGCGTGCTCGAGGGCGAGCAGTTGCCGATCGCGATCGCCTCGGCCGACGCCAAGCTGTTCCCGAGCACGACCGACACCTGGGGCAACGCGCCGCTCGAGGCCCAGGCGTGCGGCCTGCCGGTCGTGGTGTCCGAGACCGGCGGGCCGGTGGAGCTCATGGAGCACGGCGTGACCGGCCTGGTCGTCAACGGCCGCGACGTCGAGAGCCTGCACGCCGCGATGGTGACGCTGATGGACGGGGCGACCCGCGAGCGGATGGGCCGGCAGGCGCGGCAGTTCATCGAGGACCACCGGGTCGACGAGCCGTTCACCGCGGTGCTCGACGCCGACGGATACCGCAAGCGGCTCGACGAGGAGAAGGCGCGCGGCAAGCGCGTGCGCGGCGGCGTCATCGATCTCACCCGGTTCATGGAGTCGATGGAGTCGATGGAGTCCACGGAGTCCACGCCGCCCATCGTGCCGATGGTCCCGGGCGACGCGCGGAGCCAGGTGGCATGAGCCTCCTCGAGCGCGTCCGCGCGCGCCTCCGGCTGTCCCAGGCCAAGCATCGCTCGCTGCACGGCCACGCGCGGCTCGCGCTGCAGCTATCGCGGCTCATGCCGTTCTACGAGTACGACGAGGCGAGCTTCCTGGCGACCGATGGCGCGCCCGCCGACGTCGTGGCCCGCCGCCGCGACGGCTTCGACCGGCTGTCGGCGCTGCTCACCGCGCGCGCGCCGCGCACGCTGGCGGCGTCCGAGGAGCTCGAGGCCGGGCTGTCCGATGTCGCGTTCGTCAACGCCTACCGGGTACCGTTCCAGTTCCGCCGGCTGGTCCGCGACCGGCTGAAGGTCGGCTGCGTGGTCGCCGAGACCGACGGCGAGCGGGTCGCCGATCTCGACGGCAACTGGGCGTATGACCTCGGCGGCTCGTACGGCGTCAACCTGTTCGGCAACGAGTTCTACAAGCGCTGCATCGAGCGCGGGGTCGCGCGGGTCGGGCAGCTCGGGCTCGTGCTCGGCAGCTACCACCCGGTGGTCGCCGACAACGTGCGGCGGCTGCGCGAGATCTCGGGGCTCGACGAGGTCAGCTTTCACATGTCCGGCACCGAGGCGGTCATGCAGGCGGTGCGGCTCGCCCGTTATCACACCGGGCGCTCGCACGTCGTCCGGTTCTGCGGCGCCTACCACGGCTGGTGGGACGGCGTGCAGGCCGGCATCGGCAACCCGCGGCCCGCGCACGAGATCTACACGCTCAAGGAGATGGATCGCGCCACCCTGCGCGTGCTCGAGACCCGCGACGACATCGCCTGCGTGCTGGTCAACCCGATCCAGGCGCTCCACCCCAACGGTGCGCCGGCCAACGACTCGACGCTGGTCGCCAGCGATCGCACGGCGCACTACGACAGGGCCGCCTACGCGCACTGGCTGCGCCAGCTGCGCGACGTGTGCACGCGGCGCGGCATCGTGCTCGTGTTCGACGAGGTGTTCCTGGGATTCCGGCTCGCCCGGGGCGGCGCCCAGCAGTACTTCGACGTGCGCGCCGATCTGGTCACCTACGGCAAGTCGCTCGGCGGCGGGTTGCCGGTCGGCGTGCTGTGCGGCACGCGCGCCTGCATGCGGCGGTTCCGCGACGACCGGCCGAGCGACGTCTGCTTCGCGCGCGGCACGTTCAACGCGCACCCGTACGTGATGGCGACGATGAACGAGTTCCTGCGCGCGCTCGACGAGCCCGAGATCGCCCGGAGCTACGACGGGCTCGACGAGCGCTGGACCGGCCGCGCCGACGCGCTCAACCGTCGCCTGGAGGCGCTCGAGCTGCCGGTGCGGGTCGCCAACCTGACCAGCGTGATGACCACGCTGTACCGGGTGCCCAGCCGCTACAACTGGATGTTCCAGTTCTACCTGCGCGCCGAGGGCCTCGCGCTGAGCTGGATCGGCACCGGCCGGTTCATCTTCTCCCACGACACCAGCGACGCCACGTTCCAGGCCGTGACCGATCGGTTCGTCGCCGCCGCCGGCGCGATGCGGCGCGACGGGTTCTGGTGGCACGCCGCGGAGCTGACCAATCGCTCGATCAAGCGGCGGGTGCTGCGCGAGCTGGTCAGCGCCGGGCTTGCACGTCGTGCATCGGGTCCAGCCACTCGCCCCTGAGCAGGTGCAGCGGCGCCCGGTGGTACATCAGCACGTCGTGGAACGGGTCGGTGAGGATCTTGGTGAACCACGCGGCGCCGGTCTGCACGCTGCGGGTCGCGCACAGCCACAGGGTGCGCCCGACCAGGCCGGCGCCGCCGAGCACGAGCCACAGCACGCCGAGCGAGTGCAGGTACGACGACCGGTCGGTCCACGCGGTGAACAGGCCGAACCATGTCGGTGACAGGGCCAGCGCGACCGGCACCGCGAGCCAGGCGAGGAACAGCACCAGCTTGCGGCGCAGGTTGAAGCCGACCTTGATCGACTCCTTGTGGGCGAACGTCGCCTGGTTGATGTCATCGTAGCTGCGCGGCTCGAAGAACACGTGCCCGATCTGGCGGGGCCACATCGCGATCACCCAGCCGAACAGCGCACCCGCGATCGGGTCGATCGCGAGCAGGACGTAGGTGGTCAAGAAGCAGCACGCGCTGATCAGGTGCAGCGTCTGGTTCACGTAGCTGCGGTGATAGTAGCGATGGTCGTCCCAGCGCTGCTCGCGCAGCTCGTCGACGAACGATCTGCCTGGCGACATCGTCTCGGTCATCCGTGATTGCCTTCCGTGACAGGGGTGTTCCGGGATGATGCGCCAGCGGCAAGCGGCCGATGTGAGCGCTGTGTGTCAATCCGTAGCGATCGTGGCTCGGTTGCCTGACCGTCTTGCGGCAAAGCGCCGGGGCCGCGCATCGTGGTAAGGAAAGCCATGCGGTTCGGACACGCCGGCTTCACCTGAGCGGACATCGTTCGCCGCGTGTCGCGCGAGTTGACCAGCTAGCCCAGGCGCTCCTGCGCCGAGGGCGCAGGAGGATTGCCGTTATGAACAAGCTTGGAGCTCTCGTTGTGCTGTGCGCCGCCAGTGGTAGCTGCGGCACCGCTCGCAAGACCGAGGCCCGGCAGGCGTCGTTCTCGACCCGGCAGGAGTTCAACTTCACGCTGCCCGACGGCGCGAAGCAGCTGCGCGCCTGGCTGACGATGCCGCAGAACGACCCGAACCAGACCGTGGCCGACTTCAAGGTCGACTCGCCGGTGCCCACGCGGATCGAGACCGACTCGGAGGGCAACACGCTGGTCTACGTCGAGCTGGCGAATCCGCCTCGTGACCTGAAGGTGACCGAGACGTTCCAGCTGACGCGCCGCGAGGCGAGGAGCGGCGTCGACGCGAAGCAGACGCGGCCGATCACCGACGAGGAGCGGGCGAAGTACGGCAAGTACCTCGCGCCCAACACCAACGTGATCATCAACGACGAGATCCGGACGCTGTCGGCGGAGATCACCGGCGGCGAGCAGAACCCGGTGCTGGCCGCGCGCAAGCTCTACGACTGGACGCTGCAGAATGTCGATTACTGGGTGAAGTACCCGGACAAGCTCAAGGCGTCGGGCATCGGCTCGACCGAGTATTGCCTGAGGACCCGCACCGGGAACTGCACGGACTTCCACTCGCTGTGGGCGTCGCTGGCGCGGGCCGGCGGCATCCCGACCCAGATCGTCTACGGCTCGTTCCTCAAGAAGGAGCTCGACGGCAAGGACGCCGACCAGAGCTACCACTGCTGGCCCGAGTTCTACGTGCCGAGCTTCGGCTGGGTGCCGCACGACGTCGCGGTCGCCGACATCTACATGGGGGATTTTCCGACCACGAAGGACAACGACGAGAAGGTCCGGCTGACCACGGGCGACGGTTATCACGGCGCCGACATGGCCAGGGTGAACTACTACTTCGGAAACCTCGACGAGCGCCGCGTGACGTGGTCGCGCGGCCGCGACCTGATCCTGTCGCCCCGGCAAGCCGGCGGCCCGGTGAACGCGATCGCGAAGGCCTACGTCGAGGTCGACGGCCAGAGCGTCCCCGACGGCAACGGCTGGACCCGCAAGCTGACCTTCGTCGAGAACAAGTGAGACATCCGGCGGCTCGGTGATCGCGGCGGCTGGGGGTCGGCGGCGAGGCTGCTCGCGCCCGGCGGGCCCCGACGTCGACTGGCGGGCGCGTCGCCGGCAAACTCGCCGGCGTGCTAGCGTGAGGGCTCGATGAACATCGATCGAGCCGAAGACGCCGGCACATGCTCGCCGGATCCCGAGGACCCCCATGAGAACCGGGAGGCGGACATCGCGCTGGCGCGGGCCTGCGCGTCGGGAGACGAGGCCGCGATCCGGACCTTCGAGGCCGCGTACCTCCCGGAAGTCAAGGCGTGCCGTGCCCGGCTCCGGGGCCACGCACTCGCGCTCGACGAGCTCGAGCAGCGGGTGCGCGAGAAGCTGTTCGTGAAAGGCGCGATCGGCCACTATTCCGGGAAGGGCTCGCTCCGCCACTGGCTGCGCGTGGTCACGGCCCGGCTGGTCATCGATCACGTGCGGGAGCTCCGGCCGGAGATCGTGCTCGAGGAGCAGCTTCTGAACGGCCTGAAGGACCGCGGCGTCGAGATCGCCTATGCCAAGGCCGAGCTCCAAGGCGAGGCTCGCGCCGCACTGCGCCTTGCGCTCGGCGCCCTGACCGATCGCCAGAAGCTGCTGCTTTCCTCCGAGGCTCGCGGGGTTGCGCTGTCCTCGTTGGCCGCGGAGCACCGCGTGCACGTGCGCAGCATGCAGCGCTGGGTGCGCGAGGCCCACAGCGTCTTCCTGGCCGAGTTTCGTCGGGTGCTGGCAGAGCGTCTGCGCGTGATGCCCGACGAGGTGAGCAGCATGGTCCGGTTCGTGCGCAGCCAGCTGGCCAGCGGGCTCGGCGCGCTTGTGCGGGACACCGCCACCCCCGCCGGCTGCGTCGCGTAGCTGGCCGTCGAGCGCCTGCTGTGTCACGGCGCGGCGCGAGCCTTGCGCGCGATCAACCCGAAGCCATGCTCGTCGGCGTCGCCCGCCAGCGCGCGCAGCTCATCGGACGCATGCGGCCGATGCGCCTTCTCGGCGATGACGGCTGCCGCGAGCCGCGCCTCGTAGATCCGGCCCACCAGACCGGACGTGCGCGCCTGGTGCAGGGCCAGCTTGTCCTGTGCCAGGGCGGCATCGATGTCGTTCGGGTGCAACCCAAAGAGCGCCAGGGACAGCGCGATCCGCGCGTCGATCCAGTCCGACATGACCTCGCTACGGGATGCAAGCCGCAGCGCCGCTTCCGCAGCGACCCGGGCCTCGTCGAACCGTCGCTCGGCGAGCAGCGCCTCTGCGAGCACGACGTGCGCCGTGGCCAGGTCGAAATCGTCATGCGTGCGCGCGCAGATGGCGATGCACTCCCGGACCTGCGCCTCTGCATGCACGGTCTGTCCGTCCTCCAGGTCGAGCCGTGACAGCGCGAGCACGGCGTCCACGTACCAGGTGGAGTCGCGCGAGGGGCTCGACGCCAGGAACTCTTCGAATCGCGAGCGCGCCTGGTCCAGCTGCCCCTGGGCCATCAGCACCTCGCCGATCACCGTGAGCGCGCGAACCTTGTGGGGCGCGACGAACACCCGAAGAACATGCTCCAGCTGAGCGAGCGCACGGTCGAGATCGCCGGTGTCTCGCCACTGGATGGCGCGAGACCGCGCGATCTGCTCGATCGTCCCTTGATCGAGCGCGGTGTCCGGGGAGAGCTGCTCCACCTCGTCGAGTCGGAGCGCGGCCTGCGCGGGGTTCCCTGCTGCCAGGTAGAGGAAGGCGATGTCGCACAGCAACTGGGCGACCAGCACGCCGTCTCCGAGCTGGCGCGCCAGGCCCAGAGCCTGGTCGTAGGTCGCGACCGCCGCAGAGATCGGATCGCCGCGCAGGAGCTGGGTCGTTCCGATCTCGAACAGCGCGATCATCAGCCCCTCGCGATCGCCGATCGCCTCACAGAGCGCGCGCGAGTCCTCGGCGGCGGCGAGCGAGCGTTCCAGATCACCGAGCTCGCGCTCGACGTAGGCCTCCCGCACGCGCGCCCGTGCGAGCACCCAGCGCGTGCCGAGCGCCGTCGCCTTGTCCGCGGCTGCGAGCAGCAGTGCCTTGCGAATCACCGGGTCGTTCTGCGTCGACGCGTCGACGAGATCGATCCGGGGATCGTCGCGCCACGGCAGAGCCAGGCGGCGCAGCTCAGCGATGACCTCGCGGGCCTCCTCCCTTCGTACGTGGCTATCGAGCGCCTCGGCCAGCTCGAGCCCGTCCTCGAGATCCTCCGGATCGAGGTCATGGAGCTCACGGCGCAGCGCGAGCCCGGTCGCGAAGTCCCCGACGGCTTCGCGGTAGCGCGCCTCGACGCGCAGGCGCTCGTCACGCCGCAGGCCCCCTGATCGCTCGAACGCCGCCTGCGCCTCCTGTCGCATCCGCGGCTCCTCGTGCAGGGTGTGCAGCACGGCGGCGAGCGCCGAATGCGCGAGCGGAAAATCGGGCTCGGCGGCGACGGCGCGGGCCAGCAGAACGCGCGCTCCGACGGGGTCCCCGCTGCGCGCATGCCGCAAGCCTTCCGTGTACAGCCGGACGGCCTGCGCAGTCCTGGGCATCGAGCTGCGCAGGCTGCGTGCCTCTTCCGTGGTGATCACCTCGCCGGTGAGCTGGACCCGCAGGCGGCTGGAGATCCGCGCGACGAGGTCGAGCAGCTCGCTCCCCGCGTCGGTCTCGCTGATCGCGTAGATCAGCTGGCCGGCCGTGTCCTCGACGTGGACGTCGATCCGGATCTTGCTGCCGTCGTGCGAGACCACCGACACGTACGAGCCCGACACGAGGTATTCCGCGCCGAGGTACCGGCCCAGCCCTCGCAACACCGCTCGATCGTGTGGGACGCGCTCCGCAAGCCGCAGATCGGTCCGCGCGTGAAACACCTGGTCGGGCGACGTGACCCGGAGCGCCGGCGACGAGGCCAGGTCGGTGTGGAGCATCTCCGAGAGCGCGCCGGCCAGCCACTCGGTCTCCTTGCGGCCCGAGAGATCGTCGAAGCCCAGGACAGCGATTGCATGGGGAACGCCGCGGCGCGGTCGTTCGGCGCTGCGATAGGCGCCGGCGGCGCTCGCCGTGGCAGCGACCGCGAGTGCCCCCAGGACGAGGTGGAGCCGGCCGCTGGGGGCGCGCACCAGATCGCTCCGCGTCCGGGTCAGCGCCACGAGCAGCTCGTGCGCGCGCTGGAACCGGCGCATGCGCTCCGGAGCAGTCGCGCCGCGCACCAGCCGGCGAAGCCGCGGCGACAGCGACGCACGGGCGACACGGTCCTCGACCGTCGAGCGGGGGATCGAGCTGTCCTTGCCGGTCAGCATCTCGAGCAGCGTGACGCCCATCGCGTACACGTCGGTGCATTCGTCCGCCGGGTGACCGTGGAACAGCTCGGGCGCCATGTAGTGCGGCGTCCCGGCCCATGCCGCCGTCGCGCGGGCCTCCGCAGGGTGCTGTGTGTTCTCTACCCGGGTCTGTAGCACCGCGAGCCCGAGATCGAGCAGCTTGGTCTGGCCGCTCGTGCACAGGAAGATGTTGCTAGGCTTGATGTCGCGATGAATGACGCCCGATGCGTGTGCGGCGACGAGCGCGCGCGTCATGTCGATCGCGATCGAGAGCGCGTCGAGCGTTACCAGATGCGCTCCGCGCTCGATCCGGTCGCGCAGGGTCTCGCCGTCGAGCAGCTCGAGGACGAGGTAGCGGGCGTGGTCGAACGTTCCATAGTCGTGGAGCGTGACGATGTTGGGATGCTGCAGGCGCGCAGCTGCCGCGGCCTCGGTCAAGAACATGGCCTCCGAGGGCGATCGTCTGGACCGCGCGGGAGGCTGCATGAGCTTCAGGGCGACCATCCTGCCGAGCTCGGTGTCACGGGCGCGATAGACGATGCCGAACGCGCCACGCCCCTGAACGCCGGTGATCTCGAACCGCCCGATCCGGGTGCCCACGATCGCGTCCGCTGGCGCGGACTCTCGCAGGACGTTCCACACGGTCGACTCGATCTCGCGCTGCAGCGCGGGAAGCACGCACGTCGAAGAGTCTCCCGGCATCGATCGGCCGGCGCGGGCCGCCAGTGCGAGCGTCTCGCGGCAATGCCCGCACGCGGCGCAGTGCGACTCGATTGCTACTCGATCGGCCGCCGGAAGCGTGCCCTCCAGGTGGCCGGCGAGGTCATCCTCGTCGGGGCAACCGCCGCTCGGGTCCGGCGACGGTCGGTCGCCGAGCTGCGGCGTCATGGCGCCCTGAACACGAGCTGCGCTGCGGGGCAGCTCGCATTCCCGAGCGACCGCACTTGCGTCATTGCCTCGCCCATATGGCCGGCGCGAACGTTACCACGCCGCGTCGGATCACCGACCGGGCGGTCGTATGGCGTCCGGTCAGGAGTCGATGGCGCGGGAGTTTGCCGGCGCTTACCATCCAGACCACCCGGCCGATCCATCACCAGGGGCTACACCCGAGATCAGGGATCCAGACCGATCCGGACCGAGGTCGCGCAGCGGGTCCCCGCAACCGGACTGGATCCGATCCGCCGGCGTGATTGATCCAAGCCTGACCGGCACCTAGGTCATCAAGCCTTGGCGATGACAGCGCAATGTCGCGCGCGAGGAGGGGTCCTTGTCGTGCTATCTGTATGGTTTCGCACAGGAATTCGGGCAATGTCCGCCTCTCACGCAATGCCGAGCCCGTCTCCTGCCGCAAAATACTCCAGAGCGCGCTGCCAGAAACCTTGTCGCTGCTGCGGTCGCAACCCGTCTAGATGGGCGAGCGCCTTGACCGCTCGGATCTTGATGCGGCCATCGACGGAGCCCCGATTCCGGGGCTGTCCGTCCATCGAGAAAATTTTGCTGTCCGAAAGAACCCTATAGCGAGGATCTGATGGAGCGAACGATAGGTTGCCGTCGTGTTGGATTGTTCGTTGTCTGGCTCACACCACTGCTTGCAATCGCAGGCTGCCAGGACAGCATCGACGACTCACCGGATATCGGCGAGCAAACATTTTTCGTGACATCCCCGCCCGCCGATAAAGTATTCGGCTGCAATGGCGCCGGTCAGGCGATGGAGAGCTTCGGCGGTGTCACTGCCTACTGCAACGACTCCGCAGAATCTGGAGAATGGCAATGCGACCAGTTTGCCAATCGGGTGATGAGTTCGCTCGGTTACCCGCCAGTCGACAACTGGGTGAACGATATAGCGTGCGAGATCTGCGACATCGTCAACGACGATCCCGACCTCAGCTCGCACTATTCGGTGTGGGGACCGGGATATCGCGCCACTGCAGGTCATGAGCCGGGCAAGAATGATCTGCTGATCTGGTACGAGCCCAGCTCGGGCTGCAACCTGAACAACCGAAGCAAGCCGGGCCACGTCGCTGTGGTGACTGGCTCCGACGCTAACTATGTCCATTACATCCAGCAGAACTGGATCGTCAGTCAGAGCATTAATGGCTCGAGCTACGCCAGCGTCGCCGAGTCGTCGACCGCGTGGAACGCGTCGTCCTCGTTCTTCTCGAACGCTGGTGGCGCTGGAGGCGCAAGCTTCGCCGCGAGGTGTTGGATCCATCCCGAGCACAGCCTCGGCACCGGTCACAACCCGTGCATCAATGTCAGTCATGCGAATAACGGCCTCTACTGCGGCGCCTCGACACAGGCGGGCTTTCTCGGCCACAGCGTGAATTCGAATACCGATTCGGCCACGATGTACGAATGCATCGATGGCCAGGTCGCGAGGGAGGACCCCTGTGAGCTCGGCTGCGTCGTGGCGCCCGCGGGCGTCGCGGACCACTGTGTCAACAACGATCCATGCGCCGCGGTGTCGTCGGCGAATAACGGTGTGTACTGCGGCACCTCGACGCAGGCGGGCTTTGCGAGCAACCATGCAGTTCCGACCGAACTGTACACGTGCCACAACAGCCTGACGCAGTCGACGCAGTCGTGCGCGAACGGCTGCGTCGTCGCCCCTGCTGGGCAGGCCGACCACTGCCGATGAGCTGAGTCGCCAGCGGAGCCAGGCCTCGCACTACTGCGTCAGGGGCTCAGGATCCTCGGGGGAGATCTTGTCCGGCAAGCGCACCGCCGGCACGCTCCCCGACGGTGTCGATGCGCGCTATCTGCTCGGCATCGTCCGCAACGTCCACCATCGCCACGAGGCGGAGCCCATCACCGAGGCGCTGATCCGCGAGCGGCTGTCGCATCGGGGTATGCGTGTTCGAGCTGCGACGGAGATCGGGACGTGGTAGGCCGGTAGGGGCATGGCGAAGCCGAGCCGGCAGGCCCGCACGTCCGCCCCCGCTCGCAGCGAGCTCGAGCTCGAGCTCGAGTTCGGCTGGATCGACGCGGGCGGCGGGTATGCGCTTGCGCTCGACGCCGGCAAGCTGATCGCGCGCAACGCCAAGGGCAAGCGGCTGTCGACGGTGCCCAGGCCGCTGCGCGAGGGCGAGGTCGCCGGGCAGCTCGAGGCGCTGCGCGACTGGCTCGCCGAGCACGACCGAGCGTGCCAGACCACCGTCGAGCAGTGGATGCTGCGCTCGCTGCCGGTGCCGCGCGCGGTGCTCGAGCAGGTGTGGGACGACCCGGCGTGGCGCACGCCGCTCGAGAACGCGGTGGTGGTCGCGGTCGACGCGGCCGGCCGTCCCGACCCCGGCAGCGCGGGGCTGTTTCGCGGCGTGGGTAGCCGCGGGATCGGGGTCGTCGACCTCGAGGGCGAGACGGTGTGGCTCGCCGCCGAGCGGATCGCGATCCCGCACCCGATCTTGCTCCCCGAGCTCGATGCGTGGCGCGAGCTGGTGACCCAGCTCGGCGCGGTCCAGGGCGTGTCGCAGCTGCACCGCGAGACCCACGCCCGGCCGCCGGGGGCGACCGCGCACGCGATCGATCGGTTTGCCGACGGCAAGTTCGCGATGCTGCTCCACGCCGCCGGCAAGGCGCGCGCGCTGGGATACCGGGTCAGCGGCGGCTTCGCGGTGTGCCCGGTGTGGGACGGCGGCGCGCTCACCGAGGCGCGCTACTGGATCGGCGCCGAGGCGCCCGACGCCGAGACCCGGACCGGCGCGCTGTCGTGGGTCGATCCCCACGAGCGCGGCCTGCCGATCGCGGCGGTCGGCCCGGTGGCGTTCTCCGAGGGCATGCGGATGGCGTCGGCGATCTACGCCGCGCGGGTCGCCGACCAGGAGCGCGCCGCGCCGTGAGCCGGGACGCCGTGCAGACGCTGCGGGCCGGCGGGATCGTGCCGCGCGGTGCCGAGCTCGACGGCGCGGCGGCCGACCGCGTGGTCGCGCGCGGCTATCGCCATCCGGCGCTGCCCGGGCGCGTCGTCGTGCGGCTCGTCGCCAACCCCACGGCCGCCGCCGGCGACGTCGAGATGGCGACGCTCGGCTTCGGCGAGGCCGAGGATCGCGGCGCGGTCGGCCAGGAGCGCCGGCGGGCGCTCGGCTTCCCGGGCTGGGCGCTCGTCCACGATCCGGGCAACGCGCGCCTCGCGCTCGCGGTGGTCAAGCAGTTCAAGCAGTACGCGCGCCTGGCGAGGTCGAAGCCCGGCCATGCCCGGGACGGGATCGAGGCGCTCGGCAAGCAGCTCGCCCGGACGGTGCCGCAGTTCCTGCCGGCGTTCTACGAGGAGGCCGGGCGCGCGTTCCTCGAGCACGGCGCGACGGCCCTGGCGGCCGCGATGTTCGGCAAGGCGCGCGCGGCCGAGGCGGTGCACGCGCTCGCGGTCGACGAGCAGCGCCGGGTCGACGCGTTCCTCGAGTTCACGCTCGCCGGCGCGGTGACCACCCGGGCGCTCACCGACTACGCGCGCCAGCTCGCCGACCGCCACGAGCCCGCGGTCGCGTACCGCCACTTCCGCCAGCTGTGCGTGCAGCGCACGCTGGGCGGGATGCCGCCGTGGGCCGGCATGGCCCGGGACCTGCGCCGGCTGGCGCGCACCGCCGGGCTCGATCCGGACGCCGAGGACGCGCGGCTGATCGCCGAGATCCTGGAGTCGCCGGCGCTGGCGAGGGCGGCCGGCGAGTTCTGGCGCGCGTACGAGGCGCCGATCGTCGCGCTCGGCCAGCGCTCGCCCGGGGTGCGCCGCGCGCTGCTCGAGCGGTTCCCGATCAGCGCGGGCGACGGCGCCGAGCTCGACGAGGCGTGGCTCGATCTGGTCGAGCGGACCGGCGCGATCGAGGACCTGGTCGCCGGGGCGAGCGATGCCGCGCGGCCGGGCGCCGCGGCGTGGTTCGACCGGCTGACCGCGCACCTGTCGCGGCACGAGCGGACGCCGGGGGTCGGCGGCCGGGCGCTCGCGCTGCTGCGCCGGATCGCGCCCCGGCTGATCGCCGATGGTGCGCCGATCACGTGCGGCGCGCGGAACCGGGTCGACCTCGATCTCGCGGAGCTCGCGCTCGAGCTCGGCGTGGCGGTCGAGCCGCCGGAGCGCGCGGTGATCGACCTCGCCCGGTGGGCGCAGCGCGCGAGCGAGCCCGGCCGGTGCCGCGATCCGGTGCGGGCCGCCGCGGATCCCCGGCTCGGCCCGCTGCTCGGCGAGGCGGTCGCGGCGGCGATCGGCAGCGAGCCGTTCGATTCGGTCGCCCGCGGCAAGGCCGGCCTGCGGTCGGCCAGGCGGGGCTGGATCGAGGCGCTGCTGGCGCGCGCGGGGTCGCGGGCGCTGCCGGACGTCGAGGACGCGCTCGCGACGGTCACCGCCAGGGTCAAGCCGGCGACGTTCGCCGAGCTGCCGGACCTGCACCGGCGGCTGGCCGAGCTCGACGTCGCTCCGGCGCTCGCGCGCACGCTGCAGATCGGCCTGCTCGACGAGCTCGGCTGGCCTGCGCTCGAGGACGCCGAGCGCGAGCTCAGCCCCGACCGCAAGGCCGAGCTGACGCTGCACGGCGGGCTGCCGGCGGTCGTGCTGGCGGGCCGGACCCGCGCGATCGCGGTCGGGCCGCGCGGCCGGCTCGCCGTGCACGATCTCGTGATCCCGGCGCGGCACGAGCTGGTGACGGCTCGCTACATCGGCGGCCAGTTCCTGGTCGTGCTCAAGGAGGACTGGACGGTGCGCGGCTACTGGAGCGGCGCGCCGCGCGAGCGGTTCGAGAGCGACGCCAGCGTCTGGCACATCCCGCAGATCGCGGCGCGCTCCGTCGTGCTCGCCGACGGAGCCTGGCAGGAGGGGCCGCGGCCGATCCGCGCCGGCGATCGCGTGGTGCCCCAGGCCGGCCTGGCCAGCCACGACGGGACGACCGCCTGGATCGCCGCGCTCGTCGGGCTGCGCGATCAGATGCGCGAGGCGTCGGCGAGCGGCGAGCCGGGGCGGGTCAGCTGGCCGGCGTGGCTCGACAGCGACGTGGCGCCGGACTGGCACATCGACGGCAAGCCGTCGTACGTGCTGCCGGCCCCGGACGGGCTGGCGCGCTCGCCGCTCGGGATCAAGGACGGCGTGCTCGGCGCGCGCGCGGTGTACCGGGGCGACCCGCAGCGGCCCGCGGCGCGCGCGGTGGTCGCGATCGACGGCCGGCGCTGGACCGGGCCGGCGGAGCACACCATCGGTGGGCTGGTCGAGCTGCCGGGCGGCGAGCTGCGGCCGGTGGTCGCGCGGGCGGTGTGGCGGGAGGGCACGACGACGTCGCTGCTCGACGCCGCGGGCGCGATGCGCGGCGCCAGCTTCGGCCCCAGGGACCGGCGGACCTGGCGGGGCTCGGTGGCGCCGTATCCCGATGCGCTGTGGCACGCGCTCGCCGCGCGCGACCTCGCCGGATCGCAGCGGCTGCGCGCGATCACGGTGCGCGATGCTCGCCGGCTGATCGACGGGCTCGACGGCGGCGCGCGGGCCGACGCCGCGGCCGTCGAGCGGGTCGCGCGCGAGCTGCCCGAGATCACGCACGACCGGCTGCGCCGCGGCGTCGCGGGCGTGGTCGCGCTGGCGGCCCAGCTGCAGCGCGAGCGCGATCGGCTGTGCATCGAGGCCGGCGATGTGCCGAAATACGACGAGGTGACGCGGTGAAGAAGCGATCGAGACCGGATGCCCACGATGCCCCCGGGGCGGCGCACGAGACCGCAGGCGATGCGGCGGCCCCGGCGGCCCCGGCGGCCCCGGTGGTCCAGGCGCCGCCGCCCGAGCAGATCCACGGCGACGAGCTCGCGTTCCTGGCCGCGTGGGACGTGGGGCCGCGGCCGCCGGGCTGGCGGCTCACGCCGCGCGCCGTGGTCACGTTCGTCGTCGGCAGCGGTGGCGAGGCGCTGCGCGCGGGCGGTGCGCAGCGGGTGATCGACGAGAAGTTCGTCGGCGAGCGCGCGCTGATCGAGCGCTGCGTGGTGACGCTGGCCGGCGAGCGCGGCCTGCTGCTGGTCGGCGAGCCCGGCACCGCCAAGTCGATGCTGTCGGAGCTGCTGGCGGCGGCGATCGCGGGCGACTCGTCGCTCACCGTGCAGGGCACCGCCGGGACGACCGAGGACCACTTCCGCTACGGCTGGAACTACTCGCTGCTGATCGCCCGGGGCCCGGCGCCCGAGGCGCTGGTGGCGTCGCCGGTGCTGGCGGCGATGCGGCGCGGCGCGATCGCGCGGATCGAGGAGGTGACGCGCTGCCTGCCCGAGGTCCAGGACGCGCTGGTGTCGATGCTCTCCGATCGCCGGCTCAGCGTGCCCGAGCTCGCCACGCTCGAGATGGCGCAGCGCGGGTTCAACGTGATCGCGACCGCGAACCTGCGCGACAAGGGCGTGTCCGAGATGTCGGCGGCGCTCAAGCGCCGGTTCAACTTCGAGACCGTGGCGCCGATCGCCGACCTCGCGCGCGAGATCGAGCTGGTGCGGCGGCGGGCGCGCGCGATCGTCGCCGAGGCCGGGGCGCCGGTCGCGGTCGACGACGCCGTGCTCGAGGCGCTGGTCACCGTGTTCCGCGATCTGCGGTCGGGGCGCAGCGTCGAGGGCTGGGCGGTCGAGAAGCCGTCGTCGGTGATGAGCACCGCCGAGGCGGTCGCGGTGGCGTCGTCGATCGGGCTCGCCGCGACCTACTTCCCCGGCGATCGCGACGTCGCGCGGCTGCTCCCCGAGTACCTGCTCGGCGTGGTGATGAAGGACGACCCGCGGGACCGCGGCAAGCTGCTCGCGTACTGGGACGCGACGGTCAAGCGCCGGGCCGAGGGCGAGGCCCGGCTGTGGAAGCAGCTCCACGAGCTGCGCCGCGTGCTCGAGTGAGCCCGGCCCGCGCGCTCGCGCCGTCCGACGATCCGGCCGCCGCGCTCGACGAGCTCGCCGGCTGTGCGGCGCCGTGGCTGTTCGGCGTGCGCCATCACTCGCCGGCGTGCGCGAGCGCGCTGCCGCCGCTGCTCGACCGGCTCGCGCCGGCGGCGATCGCGGTCGAGCTGCCGGCCGACCTCGCGCCCTGGCTGGCCTGGCTCGGCCACCCCGACGCCGAGGCCCCGCTGGCGATCGCCGCGGTGTCGGCGCGCGGCGATCAGCTCGGGTTCTATCCGCTCGCCGACTTCTCGCCCGAGCTGGTCGCGATCCGGTGGGGGCGCGCGCATGGCGTGGCGGTGCATGCGATC
>DATAPF010000402.1:0-10437 GCA_036265355.1 Kofleriaceae bacterium
CGCACCGTCCCTTGCCGAGCGCCGGACCCACCGACGCGACGCGAGGGGCGCCCCCACAGCTGGCTGGACCGACGAGCCGCGGATCGCGGTGCCCGCGCTCGTCACGGGACATGCGCTCCGCGGCGCGTCGGGCGACGACGCCCCCGCTGACGGGGCGCAGACCACCAGGAGGTTCCCATGTTCGATACACTCGAGATGTCGCTCACCGTGCTGGAGCAACTCGCTCCTGTGGAGACCAAGGTCCGCCAGCGCCGCAAGTCACTCGCCGACGAGATCGGCCGCGCGGCCGAATCGGTCGCCCTCAACGTGAGCGAAGCGCGGCAGCGCGCCGGTCTCGACCGCGCTGACCTGTTCCGCCGCGCCGCCGGCTCGGCAAGCGAGCTCACCACCGCGCTGCGCATCGCACGCGCGCGCGGCTACATCACCGCGACCGACCACGCCGCGGTAGACGCCGCCCTGGATCGGGTGCGCGCGATGCTGTGGCGGCTCACCCACTGATTGCGCGACCTCGGGCCGCGCGAGCCCGCTCGCTCACGCACCGGCAGAGGAAGCGGCACCGGCAGCAGGAAAGGATCACACCAATGTCAAGTATTTCTCGCAAGTTATCGACGGTAAATTCAACGATCTCATAGACTTGCGCAGCATTTTCGCTTGCACTTCCTGAGTGTCAGACCCATGATGTATACATGGAGAAGTTCGACAAGACGCTGGTGCTGACCGGCTCGATCGTTGTCGCTCCTGCAGAGGACATCGCGGGGGTGTGGGTGGGGCACTGCCTTGACTTTGATATTATCTCACAGGGCGACAACCCGAATGAGGCGATCGAGGCCGTCATCGAGGCGGTCGCCATGGCGATACTGGACGACCTCCAAGCCGGTCTCGATCCATGTGATCGGCCCCGGGCACCTGACGAGGACTGGGTGCGTCTGGCCAAGGTTCTGAAGCACGGTCAGCAAGTGAAGCTGTCGGACGTCAAGGCCGACCACAAGATGGTCCTCGCGACGCTGGCGAGGTTTGTTTTCGAGCCACGAGCGAAGCACGACCACGACGGCTTCGACCAGTTCAACGTGCCGCCCGAGACGGCTCACGTCAACCATCAGTGGGCAGCGTAGCAGCGCAGGCTTCCTTGGGTGGAAGGAGCCCTCGTCGCCTGAGCGATGTCGCGAGCGTCGCGGCGCACTACGGGTGCACCCTTGAGAGCAGCGGCGGCGGGAAGCACAACTGGCGGTTCACGAAGCCCGGGAAGCGTCCGTACACCGTTCCCGCGCACAACGGGATGCGGACCGAGATTAGCTGGAAGTACATCCAGGGGCTGTGCCGCAACATGGACATCCCCATAGAGGCGTTCACCGACTAGCTGGCCGCCTCACGCCAAGACAGGCGTAGGCTCAGCGCGCCGAGCGCTTGCCAGCACGGGCCGCCGCGATCTGAGCCACCAGCTCCGGCTGCCGCTGTCGGTGCCGCATCGGCGACCGCCGCCGCATCGGCGACCGCCGCCGCATCGGCGACCGCTTCGTCGGTCAGCAGGAGCGGCACCGGAAGCGGAAGCGGAAGCGGCACCGGACACCGACAGCGGTAGCGGAACCGGCACCGGAAGCGCACCGGCACCGGCACCGGCACCGGCAGCGGCAGCGGCAGCGGCAGCGGCAGCGGAGGCGGAGGCGGAGGCGGAGGCGGAAGCGGAAGCGGAAGCGGAAGCGGCATGCGCCGTCGCTATGGCGCCGCGAGCGACGCGAACAGCGCGCGCGGCGAGGTCACGATCAGGCGATCGCGGATCGCGGCGTCGATCGCCAGCGGGCAGGGCGCCCCGCGCAGGCCGGCCTCGACGCTCGCGACGACCTCGCCCCAGATCGCGTCGAGCCGGGCGAACGCGGCGACGGCGCGCGCGATCGGATCGGGACCGTCGTCCTGCATCACCGCGGCCATCCGGCGCGCGGCCTCGAGCACCGGGCGATCGCTGCCGTCGGGCGCGAACGGCGCGATCAGGCCGGCGAGCTGGTGAAGCCAGGCCGCGCGCAGGGGCGGTGGCACCGCGGCGGGGCGCGGCGGCTCGATCACGAAGAAGTCGGGCGGCTCGCACGGCGCTTCGAACAGCGCGCGCACGGCGGCGTCGCCCCGCGCCGCGGCGACGTCGGCGTACAGGAACCGGCGCGCGAGGTAGTACAGCCACATCGCGAGCTTGAAGGCGCAATAGCTGGCGCCGAATGCGAGCACGCGATCGCGCGCGGCGACCAGCCGGTCGATCGCGGCAATTGGCGCGGCACTCGGCGCGGCACTCGGCGCGGCACTCGGCGCATCCGGATCGCCGACCAGCACCTCGAGGAACCGGGCGATCATCCGGTCGGGCGCCGAGCAGACCTCGGACGCGCCGACCAGGGTCCCGGTCGACTCGGCGAGCTCGGCCAGCGTCCGGGCGGTGAACGGCGGCGGCATCCAGGCCTCGGCGAGCATCCGGAGCAGCAGGCGCTGGGCGAGGATCCCGGTGCCGAGCGTCGCCTTGGACAGCGCGGCCGCGTAGGCCGGCAGCGGCTCGCCGGCCAGGACGTGGAACCACGGCAGCGCGGAGCCGAGCTGGCTGACCCGCCAGAGGTCCAGGATATCGGGGCCGTAGGCCCCGCGGGCCCCGGCGTAGGCGGCGCGCAGCCAGCCGAGAGCGCCGGCGATCTCGTCCCAGTGTTCCGAGGTCTGCCGCAGCGCGGAGACGTTCATCGGCCGGCCGGCAACCTGGCGAGATCCCGGATACGGGCACGGGCGGTACTCGATCTCGTCCGGCCGGCGGTACGCGGGCGGGGTCCGGCCCTCGCGCAGCGGGCGGTCCTCTTCATCGCGGTGAAACCGCTCTTCGACCATCCGCACGACCCAAAGCGAGCTGGGGGGCGAGTCCACCGGTGATGCGTAACCCGCCGGACTCGTCTCCGGGAAGCGTTACCCACGATCGGCGGTGTAACCCGCTGATCCAGGCCGGCTCGGCGTCTGGCACGTCGGCTGCTGTACCGGGAGTCGTCACTTCACCACCCCGAGGACTGTCATGCCCACCGAACCGTTCCCCACCATCGATCTCGAGGCGCTGTCGCGCGTGTCCGGCGGTACCACCAGCAACGACCAGATCACGGCCGCCCTGTCGGCGATCACGAACTCGCTCAGCCAGCTGTCCGCCAGCCGCGGCCAGAGCGATCCGACCATGATGATGATGATGATGATGATGATGATGCAGGGCGGCGGAGGCGGCGTCGTCGCCGGTGGCGCCCCGTACGCGGCGGGCGGCGCTGCGGGGCCCCCGGTCATCAACGTCGACACCAGCGTGCTCAGCCGCGCCGGCGGCCTGGCCGGCCTGCTCGGCGGCGGCGGCGGCGGCGGTGGCGGCTTCGGCGGTGGCTGCTGCGGCTGCGGCTGCAAGTGCTTCTAGCCCACCGCCGCGTGGTCTGACATCCAGAGGAGCGCGTCGTTGCGCGCGGCGGCGGATCGCGATCCGCCGCCGTGAGCGCGTCCATGGTGCAGCCGCTGGCTCGCGCACGATGCCGTCGCCTCGCATCGTGGGCGGCCGGGTGCACGGTGGCCGCGTGAGTCTCGTGCGTGCCGGACGTGGCCGCGAGCGTGCCCGCAACTCGGGGATGCTCCGGGGCCAGCTCGGGACCCTGTACAGCACGCCGGGATCGCGTACGACACACCTCGTCCAGACACCGCGCGCGTTCGGTGCACGCTAGAGTGCGCCGCGTGAAGATCTCGCGCGGCGTGCTGTACATGACGGCCAGCGCGTTCGGCTTCTCGGTGATGGGCGTCCTGGTCAAGCTCGCGAGCTCGCGGATGCCGATCGGCGAGATCGTGTTCGCGCGGGCGGTGATCACCCTCGGGATCTCGCTCGTGATGGTCCGTCGCGCCGGGCTGTCGCCGTGGGCCGGCCCGCGCTGGCCGCTGGTGGTTCGCGGCCTGCTCGGGTTCGGCGGGCTCGCCGGCTACTACATCGCGCTCGACCGGCTGCCGCTGGCCGACGCGACCGTGCTGCAGAACGCGACGCCGCTGCTCACCGGGGTGCTCGCGTGGTGGCTGCTCGACGAGCCGATCGGCTGGACGACCGCGGTCGCGATCGCGTGCGGCGTCGCCGGCGTCGCGCTGATCGCGCGGCCGAGCGACGGCGTGCTCGATCCGACCGGCGTGCTCGCCGCGCTCGGCGGGGTGTCGTGTTCGTCGGTCGCGTACGTGACGGTGCGCCGGCTGTCGCGCACCGTGCACCCGCTGGTCATCGTGCTGTACTTCCCGCTGATCGCCACGCCGCTCGCGCTGCCCTGGATGCTGGCGTCGTTCGTGGTGCCGGGGCCGGTCGACCTGCTGCTGCTGGTCGCGCTCGGCGTCGCGACCCAGGTCGGCCAGGTGCTGCTGACCATGGCCCTGGCGATCGAGAGCGCCGGCAAGGCGACCAGCCTCAACTACCTGCAGGTCGCGTTCGCGATCCTGTGGCAGCTCGCGGTGTTCGGTGAATTCCCGACGGCGTGGACGCTGGCCGGCGCCAGCCTGATCCTCGGCGGTACCCTCCTGGTCGCCCGGGTCCGGGTCCGCGGCGCGCCGGCGCCCCGGCCGAGCTGACGGCCCGCCAGACATCCGCGCAATTCCCGACGGATGACGCACTGCGCGGCGATTGAATGAAGCCGCCCCGGCGCGCGTTTCATCTGCATCATGCGCCTGGTGCTCGCCTCCGCGGTACTCGCCGGTCTCGCTGCGCTGGCCGCTCCGGCCCGCGCGGACACGCTGCGCCGCACGGTGACGCCGATGTCGCGGGCCGACGGCGAGGTCTGCAACCCGCTGCGCGCCGAGCTCGGCGACCGGTGCACGCGGGTCGCCCGCGACGGCAACGCGGCGGTCTACCAGTCGCGCAGCCGGTCGGCCGGCATCCGCCGCCTCGTGCTCGCGATCGACACCGGCAGCGCGCTGCTCGTCAGCCCGGCGGTCGACGTGCTCGACGACCAGCTCGAGTCGACCCGGCCGACGCTGCGCGCGATCGCGATCGACGGCCGCCCCGGGGTCGCGCTCGACGTGGTGTCGACCTGGCGGCGCGGCAACGCCGCCGAGCACACCGAGTCGCTGATCGGCTGCATGCAGGCCGGCGCGATCGGGAAGTGCTCGCAGGTCGACATCGGTGGCTGCGACGCGACCCTGGGCGGCGACGGCAGCATCACCACGTCGTGCGGCGCGAGCTCGAGCCTGGCGGTGCCGGGGCCGGGCGCGTAGCCCGCCGCGAAGCCGATCACGGCCAGATGCGCTCGGGCTTCGACGGATGTGAGACCGACCACGGAGTCTCCGGTGGACACCGTCGCCGTGGATCGGCTTGTTCGACGCGTGTTACAGATCATCGCTACGACCAGCGCCGAGCCACCGCCGCTCGATGCCGCCACGCTCTGGCGTGCGATCGAGAGTGCCGCCGAGCAGGCGGGCATGGGGGTGTACGTCGCGCATATCGATGTCCAGCCCCCGCGCATCCTCTATGTCAATCGACGCGCGGCAGAGATCATCGGCCGCTCGCCCGAGGAGCTGATCGGTCGACTGCCGTGGAGCATGCTCCGCGAGCAAGACCATCCGACGGTGCGTGCGGTGATCGAGCGACCGGTCGGAGCGCCGCCGGCATCGCTGGCGCTGGTCATCGAGCGGCCGGATGGCAAGGCGGTGCCGATCGAGCTGGCGGCGACCCGGATCCGGACCGGGATCGGGGAGCTCAGCTTCGGGTACTTCCGCGATGTCAGCGTCGAGCGGGAGGCGGTCGCGGCGCTGCGGCGATCGGAGGCGCGGTTCCGGTTCCTCGTCGAAGCCGCGCCGGACGGCGTCGTGATCCTGAAGCGCGGCGTGATCGTGTTCATCAACCCGAGGGCGGCGCACCTGCTCGGACTCCATGGGGTCGAGCAGGCACTCGGGCGGCCGATCGCAGCCTTCCAGCCGCCGGAGGATGCGGCGCTGGCGGGCCAGCGGATCGTCGCGATGCTGAGGGACGGTGTGGAGTTTCCGCCGAGCGAGTACGGCGTGCTCGGGGTTCCGGGCCGGGTGGTGGAGATCAAGTCGATCGCGTGCGAGTGGGACGGCGAGCAGGCCGTGCTGGCGTTCGCGCGCGATGTCACCGAGCGCAATGCGATCCAGCGCCGGCTCGTCGAGTCGGATCGGCTGGCCGCGCTGGGGACGCTCGCGGCGGGCGTCGCGCACGAGATCAACAATCCGCTGACCTACGCGCAGCTGAGCGCCGACCATGTGGTGCTGCTGCTCCAGACCTCCGGGCTGCCGGACGAGACCCTGGCGCTGCTGCGCGGACACCTCGACAATATCGATCACGGCATCGCGCGGATCGCGTCGATCACGCAGTCGCTGCGGTCGTTCGCGAAGGGCGACGCCGACGCGCCGGGACCGGTGGATCTCGACCTCGTGTTCACGCGCGCGCTCAAGATGGTCGACAACGACCTGCGGCACGCGGCTCGGCTCGTGCGCGAGGTCGCGCGCCTGCCACCGGTCGTGGGGAACGCGGCGCGACTCGAGCAGGTGTTCGTGAACGTGCTGATCAACGCGATCAAGGCGCTGCCGCCCGATCCGGACCGGCCGCACGAGATCCACGTGGCGACGGAATCCGTGGGCAACCGCGTCACGGTCACGATCCGGGACACCGGCTGCGGGATCCCGGCAGCGCTGCGCGGGCGGATCTTCGAGCCGTTCTTCACGACGCGCGACGTCGGGCGCGGGATGGGCCTGGGGCTCTCGGTGTCGAAGACGATCGTCGAGAGCCTGGGCGGCGAGATCGAGGTCGACTCGATCGAGAACCTCGGCACGACGGTGCGCATCCATCTTCCGACGCACCGGGCGGCGCACCAGGCGAGACCACACGCGGCCGAGCCTGCGAGCGCGGCGGCCGAGGTCGTGCCGCCCGCCGCGGTCAGCGCGTCGCCGCGCCGTCGCGTGCTCGTCGTCGACGACGAGGCGCTGATCTGTCGCGCGATCAAGCAGGTGCTGTCGGAGAGCCACGACGTCGCCGTGGCGACCAACGGAACCGACGCGCTCGCCCTGGTCGCGTCGAGCCGGTTCGACTTCATCCTGTGCGACGTCATGATGCCGGACATGAACGGTCACGAGCTGTATCGCCGGGTGGCCGCGCAGCATCCCGGGCTCGAGCGCCGGTTCGTCTTCATGACCGGTGCCCTCGCGCCGGGCGTCGCGCAGGCACTCGAGGAGCTGCCCAACCCGTGGCTGGCCAAGCCGTTCGACGTCAAGGAGGTGCTCGAGCTGATCGCGGCGTCGCCGGGCGCAGGCTGATCCGCCTGGGCCGCCGCGTCACTCGACGATGAAGTCGGCCGCGGCCGGTGGATCGCACTCGAAGATCGCCTCGAACTGGTTCGAGAAGCAGGTCACGTGAATCTCGACGCCCGCGGTCAGCCCCGTCGTCGAGATCCCGGCGCCGGGGAACAGGAAGATCTGGATCGGCCCCGAGCCGTCGTCGATGTCGAGCTTGAAGCCGAACGGGCTGTCGTCGATCAGGTCGCCGACCATCCGGCCGTGGAGCTTGAGCAGCTGCCCCTCCGTGGACTCGCCGACCTGGCCGGTCTTGCGGTGGCGGGGCTCGATCGGCTCGCGGCGGCCGAGCGCCGTGATCGATGCCGGCTGGATCGCGAGCAGCCCGGAGCTGTCGACCAGCGTGCCGGTGACCTCGACCTCGGTGGCGATGGCCCGGGTCGCGCCGAGCGAGTCGAGCACGTAGATCCCGGCGTTGCCCTGCTGGATCGCGAAGCCGGCGTCGAACGCGTCGGTCGGCACGGTGACCGTGCCGCGCACGGTGACGGTGGTGCCGAGCGGAAGATGGCGCGCGGCGGCGATCCGCTCGGGATGGTGGGGGTCGGCGGACGCGGTGCTGGCGAGCGCCAGCGCGACCAGCGGGACGAGGTGGCGGAGGGAACGGGACACGGTCATGGCAGCTCCTTGGGGACGGCGAGCACGGTGCGGACGCGGCCGCGCCTGTGAGCGGCGCGCCGGGCGTCCGCTCGCCGTGCGATACGAGTGGCGTCGAGGCCCCGCCACGGTTTCAGTCGATCGATCGGCCGAGCGTGAGATCGCCACGCATCGACCGCCACGCCTCATGCGTTCCGTTGTAGACGGTGATCCTCGACGACCACAACCCATCGCTCGGTGAGAGTCGCGTGAACGCGGCGCCGCGCACCGATCGTGAGATCGCGGCCGTGATCCGCGACGCACTGCCCGCGCCGCAGGTCTGGTATGACGTCCGGATGACCTCCTCGCGAGCGACCCTGCGCAGGCTGGTCCGCGCCCGCGACGTGCTCCACGCCAGCGTCCAGCGCGGCGCGACGCTCGACGATCTCGCCGCGGCCTCGGGCCTGTCGCGCGGGTTCCTCGCCCGCTCGTTCGCCCGCGCGTTCGGCGTGCCGCCGCACCAGTACCTGGTCCAGCTCCGCCTCGATCGCGCCAAGCGCGCGCTCGCCCGCGGCGCCAGCGTGACCGAGACCTGCCTCGAGGTCGGCTTCGAGTCGCTCGGCTCGTTCAGCGCGAGCTTCCACCGCCGCGTCGGCGTGTCGCCGCGCGCGTGGCAGCGCCAGGCCCGCGGCCTGGTCCAGGGCCTCGGCGTCCCGGCGCTGTACATCCCGGCGTGCTTTCTGGCGCGCTACGTCGAGCACGTCTGAGAGCACGTTTGAAGAAGTCCCCGGCCGCGATCTGCGGTACCACGGGCGCATGATCACCAAGCACTCCCACGCGTGCGTGTACGTCACCGATCAGGACCGCGCCAAGGCGTTCTACACCGAGAAGCTCGGGATGGAGGTCCGCGACGATGCCCGGATGGGCAACTTCCGGTGGCTCAGCGTCGCGCCCAAGACCCAGCCCGACGCCTGCATCGTGCTGATGCTGGTCGCGCCCGGGCCGATGCTGAGCGAGGACCAGGCCCACCAGATCCGCGCGCTGGTCGAGGCCGGCGCGCTCGGCGCCGGCGTGCTCGAGACCGACGACTGCCGGCGCGACCACGACGAGCTCAAGGCCAAGGGCGTCCAGTTCGTCCGCGAGCCCAAGGAGATGCCGTACGGCATCGAGGCGCTGATGCGCGACGACTCGGGCAACTTCTACAGCCTGACCCAGCGCCGCTGATCGACCGCTCCGGTCAGCGGTGGTGGCTGCCGCCGCTGCTCGAGTGCGAGCTGCTGCTCGACGAGCTGCTGTGCGACGAGCTCGAGCTGCTGCTCGGCGAGCTGGTGTGTGAGCTGCTGCCGCTCGACCAGCTGCCGGTGTGCGACGGCGACGACGACGGCGGGCTGGTGCGCACCGGCGGCTGGTAGGTGCGCATCGGTGGCTGATAGCTGCGCACGGGCGGCCGGTAGACCGGCGGGCGGTAGCTCTGGGCGGGCGGCTGATAGGTCCGCGCGGGCGGCTGGTAGGCTCGCGCGGGCGGCTGGTAGGCTCGCGCAGGCGGCTGGTAGACCGGCGGACGGTAGGCCTGCGCGGGCGGCTGGTAGGCGCGGACCGGCGGCTGATAGGTCCGCGCCGGCTGGGTGCGGTGGTCGCGGCCCTGCGGGGCGACACCGCGGCCGGCGGCGAACCGGTTCCTCATCAGATCCGCCGAGCGGATCGTCGTCGTGCCGCGCAGCGGTGGCGCGGCGACGGCGGACGTCACGCGGAGGCCCTCGGCGGGGTTGCCGTAGAGGTGCGAGCGGATGTGGGGGCGGCCGAAGTCCGACGTCGTGGCGAACCGCCAGTGCGCGTCGTGCTGCTCGGCGCGGCGGTGGTCGCGGAACGGCGCATCGCCGCCGTGCCAGCGGTGACCCGAGCCGCGCGTGGGCGCCATCGGCCGCCAGCCGACCACGCCGCCGCCGTGCCGCCACTCGACCCACGCCGGTCCCCAGCGATGGCCGGGGACCCAGCCCCAGTACCCGTGGAACCAGGCCCAGCGGCCGTAGTGGAACGGGAGCCAGCCCCACGGGTAGTCGCAGGAGAACGCCCAGCCGGCATCGGTGTAGGCCCACGAGCCACCGGACTCGTAGGGTGTGAAATCGACGCCCACCACCGTGGCGTCGGGACGCCATACCTGGCCGTAGTCGTCCGTGTCGACCCACTGGCCGTAGCCATCGAGGGTGGTGTCGATCTCGTCGTCGGAGGCGGTGGCCGTCGAGTTGCCGGGATCGCCGGGAGCACCGGGCGGCCCGCCGACCTGCGCGACGTCACCGACGCCGCCCGGAGCCCCGGGACCGGCCGGCGCCGCGCCGACCGGTGCCTGCGCCGGTGGCGCCGTTTCCGGCGGCGCTGCGTCGCCGGCGTCGTCGGCGACGTCGGCGTCGTCGGCGTCGTCATCGCCCTGCGGCGGCGCCGGTGGCGTCGCGACGCCGGCGGTGGGCCCCGCGTAGCGCGGCGTGGCGTAGCCGGGGTCCATGCCGCCGCCGGGAGGGCCGGCGACGTACTGCGGTTCGGGCAGCGTGGACT
>DATAPF010000403.1:0-28194 GCA_036265355.1 Kofleriaceae bacterium
CCGGCGCGCGCGACAGCGTCAGCGGCTGGCCGGTCACGGCCTCGGCGGTGCGCAGATCGATGGTCGGGGCGACCGCCGGGGGCGCCACCGGCGGGCGCGGCGCGCCGGGAGCCGTCGCGACCGGCGAATCGCCGTGGTTGCCCGAGCCCATCGTCCGAGCGAACGCGTCCCCGCTGGTGACCACCCGCCGTGCGCTCGGCGCGTCGGCGCCGGCCGGCGGGGTCGCGCCCGGCGCGCGCGACAGCGTGAGCGGCTGGCCGGTCACGGCCTCGACGAACGCGCTCACGGTCGGGAACCGCTGGTCGGAGGGCTTGGCCATCGCCTGGACCACCGCGGCCTCGACCGCGGGCGGCACGGACGGCACCTGCTCGACGAGCGGCGGCGGCTGCTCGTACACCACCTTGAACACGACCTCGGGGATCGACGCGCCCGCGAACGCCGGCCGGCCGGACAGCATCTCGTAGACGATCGCGCCGAACGCGAACACGTCGGTGCGCTCGTCGACGCTGGCGTGCTGGCCGGTCGCCTGCTCGGGCGCCATGTACTGCGGGGTCCCGAGCAGCGCGCTGTCCTGGGTCTTCACGGTCTGCGAGCCGCGGATCTTCGAGATCCCGAAGTCGAGCACCTTGGCGATCTCGACCATGCGGCCGTCGACCTCGGTCGGCACCAGGAAGACGTTCTGCGGCTTGAGATCGCGGTGGACGATGCCGGCGCGGTGCGCGGCGGCGAGCGCCGAGCCGACCTGGCGCACGATCGACACCACCTGATCGAGCGGCAGCGGCCCGCGCGCGATGCGCTGCGCGAGGGTCTCGCCCTGCAGGTAGTCGAGGACAAGGTACGGGGTGCCGTCGGGCTCGAGGTTGTAGTCGATCACGCCGACGATGTTGGGGTGGTTGAGCCGGGCCGCGATCTCGGCCTCGCGCTTGAACCGCGCGACCACGTCGGTGTCCTCGACCTCGGTGTGCAGGATCTTGATCGCGACCTGCTTGCCGGCGAGCCGCCGGTGGCTGGCGAGGAACACCGCGCCCATCCCACCGCGGCCGAGCAGCGCTTCGATCTTGTAGGTGCCGGCGATCACCGAGCCGACGTCGATCGGGACCCGCGCGGCTGCATTCGCCATCGCCCCCAGCGTATAATGAGACAGCGACGCATGCACGAGGTTGGGTGCTCGCCGCGTGCCGCGTGCCGCGTGCCGCGCGCGCCGGGATGAAATCGCCCGGCCCGGGCGTATGATGGGAACCGATGCAAGCACGAGGATGGATCATCGGCGTCGCTGTGTTCGGCGCGGTCTCGACCGCCGCCGCCGAGCCCGCGCCCAAGCCGGTCGACGTCAAGGCGATGAGGGCGCAGGGCGTGGTCCTGCAGGACGCGCAGGGCGGGGTCTACGTCGTGTTCCGCGGCGATGACCCCAAGGTCTTCTACGGGCCCAACGCCAAGGCGGTGTACGAGCAGGTCATCGTCGGCTCGTCGAGCGACGGCGAGGGCCGCTGGGAGTTCAACACCTGGGCGCCGCGCAAGCCCGGCAACGGCCTCGCCTCGCTCGAGCACAAGAAGGACGGCACCTTCCACAAGAGCTGCGGCGACAAGGACGACGTCGGGCTGAGCGAGCTGACCGGCGACAAGGCGCACGCCGTGCTCGACAAGACGCCATTCTTGTCGATGGGCATCGTCCGCGTCCCGCACCTGCTCGCGCGCGACGACAGCGGCGTGTACTACTACGTCGACCGGATCGCGAAGGTCTACGGCGGCAAGGGCTATCGCGTGTTCGTCGGCCGCAAGGGCGCGATGAAGCAGATGCCGCTGGTCGACGTCGCGAGCGACAGCGCGGGCGACGTGTTCTCGACCAGGAGCGGCGACCTCCGGCTGGTGCGCAACAGCGAGGACAGCAAGGAGAAGATGACCTGGGTCAAGGGCGGCAAGCACACCGAGCTGGTGTTCCTCGACACCGAGGTCAACGCGGTCGTCATCTTCAAGGACCTCGGCCTGTACGGCTTCCTCGGCACGCTGTGCGACGACGTGTGACGCGCAGGTAGTTGCCGTGTGCCGCGATCGCTGTATGGTCGCGGCCCATGAAGCTCAACGGATCGGTTGCTCTCATCACCGGAGGCGCGTCGGGGCTCGGCGCGGCGACGGCGCGCCGCCTGATCGCCGGCGGCGCCCGGGTCGTCGTGGTCGATCGCGACGACGCGCGCGGCCAGGCGCTCGCGAAGGACATCGGCGCGACGTTCGCCAGGGCCGACGTCACGGACGCCGCGCAGGTCGAGGCCGCGGTCGCCACCGCCGCCCAGCTCGGGCCGCTGCGGATCGCGGTGTCGTGCGCCGGCGTCGGCTGGGCCGCGCGCACGCTCGACAAGACCGGCAAGCCGCACGACCTGGAGCTGTTCAAGACCGTCATCGCCGTCAACCTGGTCGGCACGTTCAACGTGCTGCGGCTCGCCGCCGCGGCGATCGCGAAGAACGAGCCGCTCGATCACGGCGAGCGCGGGGTGATCGTCAACACCGCGTCGGTCGCGGCGTTCGACGGCCAGATCGGCCAGATCGCCTACGCCGCGTCGAAGGCCGGCGTCGCGGGCATGACGCTGCCGGCGGCGCGCGACCTGGCCCCGGCCGGGATCCGCGTGGTCACGATCGCGCCGGGGATCTTTGACACCCCGATGCTCGGCGGGCTGCCCGAGGATCGGCGGGCGGCGCTCGCGGCCGACGTCGTGTTCCCCAAGCGGCTGGGCGACCCGGCGGAGTACGGCGCGCTGGTCGCCGCGATCGTCGAGACCGGCTACCTCAACGCCGAGACGATCCGGCTCGACGGCGGCATCCGCATGCCGCCGAAGTAAGACGGTTGCTGGCCGGTCGTTCGTGGTGCTATGCTCGGCCTGCGTGGCTCACGCATGACCTTCCACGACCGGCCCATGCCCCGGTCTCCCGGCGAAGGCAAAGGGGAGCGCTCTCCTCGAGCACATGGCTGGACGGCTGCTTTCCTCACCGCGAGGTGATGCATGGGATCTCCGCGCGGTGGGTGAGGGAAAGCATGACCGCAAAACGTGATCTGAAGCGCCGCGTGCGCCAGCGGCAGGCTCGCACCGGCGAGGCGTATGTGACCGCGCGCCGACATGTGATCGCTGCGAGCGCCGACGGCGATCCGGACGCAGACCCCGAGACCGATGCCGGGATCGGTGACGCCGAGACCGCCGACGCGACGACCACAAGCGCCGAGGCGGGCGCGCTCCGGAGGGTCGCCGACCCCGATCCAGCCGACGCGGTGGCCTCGCCGGGCCTCGCCGGGACCGTCCCCGCCGGCGCCGCCGCCGGGGCACCGGGCGCGGTCGACGCGGAGCTCGATACCGCCGACACCGGCCCGGTCCGCGCGGCAGCGTCCGCCGCCGCGGCTCCCGGCGACCAGGCCGCCATCGGGACCATCGCCGCTCCGGTTCCGGGACCCCCGGCCGGGGCCGCGAGATCGGTGGCCGAGCTCGGCGATGAGGCCGCCGCCCGGCCGGTGGCCCCGGCTCCGGGAACCCCGGCCGGAGCCGCGATGTCGGTGGTCGAGCTGCTGGACATCACCGACCAGGCGCGCCGCGTCGGCCTGGTGTGCCACATCGCGATGTTTCCGAGCCTGGCCGCGCGCGTCGAGCCGGCGAGCGTGCTGGTGCGGCTGCGCGATCTGCTGGTCGAGACCGCGGGAGATCCGCAGTTCCGGCTGCTCTCGCAGGTGGCGCTGGCCGGAACCATGCCGGCGCTTCCGCCGCGGGTCGTGATGCCGAGCGTCCAGACCGTGCAGAGGTTCTTCCAGCGCGCCCGGGCGGGGATCGGCGGGGTATCCGAGGACGGCTTCACGCTGGCGTTCCACGTCGCCGGGCGCGATGGGCTCGTGCCGGTCGGCTGCGCGGTGCACTGGCCGAGACCATCGCTCGTGCTGTCCGGGATCGACGATCTGATGTCCGATGTCGCCGGGCTCCGGGACTGGCTCACCACCGAGGGTCGCTCCGGCACCGGCCGGCAGGTCGCGCAGCTCCTGGCCATGCACGCCCTGCCGGGGGCGGTGCGCGCGGCGCCGAGCCCGTTCGCGCCCACGCTGTTCGTGGTCCACGACGGCCGGCGGTACGCGATCACCCAGGACGAGTTCCTGATCGGACGCAGCCGCGGGACCGTCCACCTCGCGATCCAGGACGGCCTGGTGTCCCGCCACCACGCGGCGGTGATCCGGCGCAACGGTGCCCACTACCTCAAGGACCTCGGATCGGCCCACGGCATCACCTACAAGGGAATGCGGATCGACAACAAGCGGATCGACGAGGGTGACGTGTTCCAGCTCGGCGATCACGAGCTGCGGTTCACATTCCAGGACGAGAAGTAGCGCTCAGCCCTTCGGCAACAGCGCCCTGGGGATCGCGTTGGGGATCACCGGGACGTCGTGGTCGTACAGCCAGCTGTACGTGAAGTACGTGCCGAGCACGCGCTTGGTGTAGTTGCGCGCCTGATCGTCGACGATGCCCTCGACGAACTCGTCGGCGTCCCACGTGCCGCGCACCCGCAGCATCTTCTTCACGCCGGCGGGACCGGCGTTGTACGACGGCGGGACCAGCAGCGTGAAGCGATCCCAGCGCCTGTACAGCGAGGCCAGGAACCGGCCGCCGATCGTGACGTTCTTCTCGGGGTCGCGCAGGTTCTCGCGGGTCGGATCGATGCCGGTCCCCTTGGCGAAGTCCTTGGCGGTCGGCGGGATCATCTGGGTCAGGCCGATCGCGTTGGCGTAGCTCTCGTCGAGCGGATCGAACCCGCTCTCCTCGCGCACGATCGCGATCTGCATCGCGATCGGCACGTGGTTGGCGGTGGCGTGGCGGGTGAGCAGGTCCCAGTACGCCCTGGGATAGGCGATCTGCCAGCGCGCGCGGTTGGCGCCGGTCGGCCACTGCGCGCGGTAGTCGAGGATGTGCCAGCGGGTCGGCCAGATCGACGTCGCGTGGCGCCCGGCGCGGTCGTAGAGGAACGCCATCGCCCACAGCTTCTCGATCCGGTCGGGATCGTCGACCCGCTTGCGGTCGCCCGGCGCGGTGAGCCCGAGCTTCTTGAGCTCGTGCTCGGCGGGGACGCCGAGGCCGAGCCGGAGCAGCTCGATCGCGCGCTGGAATCCGGGCGCGCTCCACTCGGGGCGGGCCCGGAACGCGAACGCCGGCGCGCTCGGGTCGTAGTCCTTGGGGTCGGCAGAGATCTCGGCGACCGTCGCGGCGTAGGCCTTCGGATCGACCTCGCGCAGCCGGTTGAGCGACAGCAGCGCGTAGTAGGCCGCCGGCGCGATCCGCACCGCGGCCCGCCACGACGCGATCGCGTCCGGGATCCGGTGCTGCGCCGCGAACGCGCGGCCGAGCCAGTACTGGGCCTCGCCCTCGCCGTAGTAGCTGTCGTCGCGCGGCACCAGCGCGATCTGCTTCTGCCACCAGGTGATCGCGTCGTCGTACTTCTGGTCGCGCCAGGCGTGCCAGCCGAGCCGCCACATCGCCTCGGCCACGTTGTCGCTGTCGGGGAACCGGGTGGGCAGCGCCGACAGCAGGGACTCGACCTGCTTGGCGTCGCCCAGCGACGTCCACTCCTCGGCCTCGCGCAGCAGCGCGTCGTCGGCGTAGCTGTGCTTCGGGTCGATGATCTGCGCGGCCTGGTAGCGCTTGATCGCCACGTCGTGCTCGCCGATGAAGGCGTACGACCGGCCGGCCTGGTAGTTGCTCTTGATCTCGAGATCGGCGTTGTGGGCGGCCTTGCAGGCGGCCGCGGCGTCGTCGAACATCGGCGCGGCGCCCTTGCGATCGCGCGCCTTGAACCGGCTCTGCGCCTTGTGGTACGCGGCGACGCAGTGGCTGGCCACCGAGATCTTCGGATCGCGGAGCGCGTCGTCGAACGCGGCCTCCGACTCGGGGTTGCGCATCGCATCGAACAGCACCATGCCGCGGGTGATGTGCTCGGCGGCGGTCTCGGCCTCGAGCTGCCGGGCGTCGAGCTGGTGAGCTCTGGCGAGCGCGACGAGCTGGTCGTGCGCGCGGCTCGCCCACGGCGCCAGCGGGTCGTCGATCTCGATCTCGCGGTACAGCGCGATCGCCTCGGCCACCGGCGCGCCGGTCTGCTCCTTTGCCTCGGCGAGGTGGAACCGCGCCTCGGAGCGCCGCGGCCCGTGCGGCCGGCGCTTCAGGTAACCGGCGTAGTGCGCGGCGACCGCAGCCCCGTCGCCGGCGTCGCGCAACAGGTCGCCGATCAGCAGCTCGGCATCGGCGCCCATGATCGAGTCGGCCGCGATCGACGCGGCGAGCGTGCGGGAGACGTCGGGCTGGTGCGCGAAGTACGCGGCGCTCGCGGCGTGGTAGCCGATGAAGTCGGCGAGCACCGGCAGGTGGTCGTGGGCGTAGGCCAGGTGCTCGGCCGCGCTCGGCCAGTCGGCGAGCTGCTCGGCGCACAGGCCGATCATCAGGCGGAGCCGCGCCTTGCGATCGTCGGGGGCAGCCGGCGCGGCGGCGAGCAGCGCCTCGAACGACGCGCGCGCCGCCGGCCACTGCTCCAGCGCGAACTGCTGCGCGGCGAGTCGCTCGTCGGGCGAGGCCCAGTACGGCGCGGCCATCGCCTCGGTCAGCGGGACCGCGGCGGCCGCGGCGGCCGGCGGCGCGCTGACCGCCGGCGGGGCGCTGACTGCCGGCGGGACCGCGGAGGGCGCCCCCCGCGGCATCGTGCTCTGCTTGTGCGCATCGTCACCCGAGCAAGCACCCGAGCTGGCAACGACCAGGAGAAGGAGGCAGGCCAGTGGCCGCATGGGCACGACCGTAGCAACGCGGATCGCCGAGGACAAATTTCACGGTCAGCGCCGGCCGGCGGTCGGCCAGCGGTCGGCCGGCGGTCCGACGCCAACTCAGGCGCGCGCGGTGATCCAGGCGGCGATCGCGTCGAGCGTCGCGCCGCGCGGCCCGAACCCGGCGGCGATCGCGCGGGCCTCGCTGCACAGGGCCCGCATCCGGGCTGCCGCGACGCCGGCGAGCTCGACCAGCTCGTGGTCGTCGCGGTCGTCCGCGTGCTGGAACGCGATCCCGATCGCCATCCCGTAACGGCCGAGGTCGGCGCACACGGGGGGCGTTGCACCGGCGGTGATGCCGCCGAGCTCGGCGGCGGCGGCGAACAGCGCGCCGGTCTTGGCGGCGTGCAGGCGCTCGACCGCGGCGATGTCGCGCAGCTCGGCGAGCGATGACGTCAGGTCGATCGCCTGGCCGGCGAGCAGCTCGCGCGCGCCGGCGCGCCGGGCCACCAGCGCCACCGCGGCCGCCGCCCCGGGCCCGAGCTCGGCGAGCGCGCCGAACGCCGCGGTCAGCAGGCCGTCGCCGGCGAGGATCGCGATCGCCTCGCCGAAGGCGATGTGCACGGTCGGGCGCCCGCGCCGGACATCGTCGTCGTCCATCGCCGGCAGGTCGTCGTGGACCAGCGTGTACGCGTGCAGCATCTCGAGCGCCGCCGCCGCGGGCAGCGCGCGCTTGCGCGAGGCGCCGCACGCCTCGGCCGCCGCGATCAGCAGGGCGGGGCGCAGCCGCTTGCCCGGCCCGGTGGCGGCGTAGTGCATTGCGGCGATCAGCCGCCCGGGGTCGTCGGCGGGCGGCGCGAGCCGGCGGTCGAGCTCGGCGTCGACCAGCCGGCGGACCTCGTCGAGGAAGCCGTGCAGGTCGGGCGGCGCGCTCGCCGGTGCGAGGGTGGCTTGCTGGGTCATGACGCTGCTTACTCGACGCTGGATCCCGGCGATCCCGGTGCCGGCGACCCGGGCGTCCCGCCGGCGACCGGATCGACGAACGGGGCGACCTCGATCCCGCCGGACGCGCTGATCAGGATCTCGACCCGTTTCTCGGCGCTCGCGAGCAGGTGCTGGCCGCGCCGCGCGAGCTGCACGCCTTGTTCGTAGATCACGAGCGACTGCTCGAGCGACAGCTCGCCGGACTCCAGCCGGATCACGACCTCACGCAGCCGCGTGAGGATCTGATCAAACCCGAGCTCTCTCAGGTCTGGGAGCTCTGGGAGCCCCCGGAGATCGGAGGTCCCGGCCGAACCGCTGGCGACACCGCCGGAGGTGGTCGCGTTGGCCATCGCGACGCACCATAGCGAACGCGTCGCCGAAAGTCACTCGGCTTACCTCGTGGCTCACCGTAGACGATCCCGACATGAATCAGTTTTTCGCGAGCCCGGGCGCACATCAACAGCGCTTGACGACCCGAGCGCTTGCAGGGAAGCTGGCGACATGAGCGAACGCTCTGAATTTCGTCCCGACGACACGGGCGAGCTCAAGGAGCGCTGGCGCGCGTACGTCCAGGACCGCCGACTCAACGTCACCGCCCAGCGCGAGGCGATCGTCGAGCAGTTCCTGCGCACCCGTGAGCACGTCTCGATCGACGAGCTGCTGCTCAAGGTGCGCAAGCGCCAGCCCAAGGTCGGTTACGCGACGGTCTACCGGACGCTCAAGCTCCTGGTCGACAGCGGCCTCGCCGTCGAGCGCCAGTTCGGCGACGGTCAGGCGCGCTACGAGGTGGTCGGCGACCATCACGATCACCTGATCTGCGTGAAGTGCGGCCTGATCCTCGAGTTCGAGGACGACGAGATCGAGCGCCTGCAGGACAAGATCGCCCAGGGGCTCGGCGGCTTCACCGTGCTCCGCCACCGCCACGAGCTGTACGGCCTGTGCCCCAAGGCCGCGGGCGAGACCGGCGGCATGTGCCCGCGCGAGCAGACCAAGCGCGGCAGCTGAGGACCGGTCCTTCAGGTTCCGGATCGGGTCTCTCCGGATCGGGTCTCTATTGTTGCTTGAGCCGGTCGATCTCGGCGTTCTCCGAGAGCGGCAGGACGTGGACCAGGCAGCGGCCGGGCTCGCTCGGCATCAGCGCCGCGACCCACAGGAACGAGTTCTTCCAGTACGCGCGCTGCGGCCTGGTGTCGAGCGGGGCGCCGAAGCCGGTGCGCAGCCACTGCTCGAGCTCATCCTCGTGGCAGCCGCGGACCTTGAGCTGGATCTCGATCAGCGGGGCGCTCGGCTCGGTCCCCAGGAAGTAGAGGTCGACGTCGGCGCTGCTCTTTCCGTCCCGCGTGAGCCGGATCGGCGGCAGCGCGAAGCACCAGGTTGCCTTGCGGCCGTCGCTGAGGTCGGTGGGCTGGCACAGGCCCTCGTGGATGCTCTGGAGCTGGGTGTGCGGGAATCGCCAGTTGCCGATGCCGTCGTGCTCCGGCGCACGGCCGGTGCAGCCCGGGGCCGCGAGCGCGACCGCGACCAGCGCCGCGGCGCCGCGCGCGGTCACGCCGGCACCCCCCGGATCGCGACGTCGACGGTGACCTCATCCTCGACCTTGAAGATCAGAAATTTCGGCGCGGTCAGGCCGAGCCGGCGGATATCGAGCTCGAAGGTCGCGCTGGCAGCGGCCGCCACGGCGTCGAGTGTACCGCGCCCCGACAGCGTGAGCTCGACGCGCTTGCCGCGCCAGTCCAGGGTGCCGACCGCGGTGGCGGTGAACGCGGCCCCGGTCCGCACCACGCCCTGCAGCGCGGTCAGCACGAAGCTCGCCCGCGGGTGCGCGTCGAGGGCGAAGTCCTTGCGCAGCTTGCGGTTCTTGAGGAAGTCGCCGGCGTCGAACGCGGTCATGTCGACCTCGAAGCGCGCGGACGTCCCCGCGGGGCCACCATCGGCCAGGCCAGGGGCTGGGGCCAGGCCAGGGGCTGGGACCAGGACCGGGGCCTGGGCCAGGGTGTTCGGGTCGGCGACGATCTCGCCGGTCACCCGGTTCCACACGGTCGTGGTGTCGTGGATCCGCGATCGCGCGCGGACGGTCAGCGTGCCGGAGGTGACGCGGTAGTTCACCGCCAACCCTGGACTAGGCCGCGAGGCACTGCAACAGCAGCGTCGTGACGTTGTCGGTCCCGCCGTTGCGGTTCGCCGCGTCGACCAGCTCGGCGACCGCGCGCTCCAGGCTCTTGGCGTTGGTCGCGATCTGGCAGATCTGGGTGTCGATGACCATGCCCGACAGGCCGTCGGAGCACAGGATGTACACGTCGCCGCTCTTGATCTGGTGGCTGCGGATGTCGACCTGGACGGTCTCGCGCATGCCGAGCGCCCGCGTGATCACGTTCTTGTGGGGGAAGTTACGCTCTTCCTCCTCGGTCATGTCGGGCTTGGCTTCCTTGTAGTCCTCGAGCAGCGAGTGGTCGCGGGTCAGCTGCATGATGCTGCCGTCGCGCACCCGGTAGACCCGCGAGTCGCCGACGTGGCCGACGTAGATCTTGTCGCCGGACACCAGGACCGAGACGATCGTCGTGCCCATGCCCTTGTAGCGCAGGTCCCGGTTCGAGGTCTCGAAGATCCGCAGGTTGGCGAGCTTGATGCCGCACACCAGCCGGTTCTCGATATAGGACAGCGAGCGGTCCATCTTGTACGGCCAGGTCGCGTCCTCGTCCTCGCGCGTGCGCTGGTAGAACTCGCCGATCGTCTCGGCGGCCATCTTCGAGGCGACCTCGCCCGAGGCGTGGCCGCCCATGCCGTCGGCGACGAGGAACAGCTGCTCGTCCTCGATCAACGAGAAATAGTCCTCGTTGTGGGTCCGCTTCATGCCCACGTCGGTCTTGGCAGCGTAGCGGATCTTCATCAAAGTCCTGCGGAGCTGCACGCCTCCGCGTGCAGAAATGATAGGCAGCGCGTCCCGAGCGCGTCAACCGCGTGGCGTTGTATCCCGCGGGGCAGGCCGGTCGCGCTATGGTCGGCGCGCATGCGCGCCGAGATCTTGACGATCGGGGACGAGCTGTGCCGTGGCGAGATCGTCGACACGAACTCGTCTCACCTGGCCGCACGGCTGTGGGACCTGGCGATCACCACCCGGTGGATGACGAGCTGCACCGACGACGCGGCGGATATTACCAGCGCGCTGGCCCAGGCGGTGGCACGCGCGGACCTGGTCGTGTGCTCCGGAGGCCTCGGGCCGACCGAAGACGACCTGACAGTCGACGTGGTCGCCGGGCTGCTCGGGGTCCCGGCGGTGGTCGACGAGCCGTCGCGGGCCCGCCTCGAGACCTGGTTCGCGCAGCGCGTGTTGCCGGCCGCCCGCGCGACCGGCGAGGTCGGGCCGGGGCCGATCCCGGTCGGCGCCGTCCAGCTCCGCCAGGTCCGGGTGCCCGCCGGCGCGCGGGTCCACCCCAACCCGGCCGGCCTCGCGCCCGGGTTCGAGGTCGTGCTCCGCGGTGTACCGGTGCTGTTCCTACCGGGGTTCCCGCGCGAGATCCAGGCGATCCTCGAGGCCGGCATGGACCCGCGGTTCGCCGAGCTGCGCGAGGCCCGCGGCGAGGTCGAGCGGATCGCCCGCCGGATCTACCGGGTATTCGGTCGCGGCGAGTCGCAGATCTCGCAGGCCTGCCGCGGGATGATCGACGGGGTCCCCGGGGCGTCGATCCACTACCAGGTGAAGTTCCCCGAGACCCTGGTCAAGCTGGTCGTCCGCGATCGCGCCGCCGGCGCCGCCGAGCGCGCGCTGGCCGGGCTCGACGCCGAGATCCGGGGGCGGCTGCGCGGCTTCCTGTACGGCGACGGCGACGAGACGCTGATCGACCGCGCGGTGCGCCGGCTGATCGAGGCCGGCAAGACCGTCGCGACCGCCGAGTCCTGCACCGGCGGCATGATCGGCGAGCTGTTGACCCGCCGGCCGGGCAGCTCCCGGGCGGTCCTCGGCGGCGCGATCGCCTACTCGAACGCCGAGAAGGTGCGCCAGCTTGGCGTTCGCGAGGACACCATCACGAGCCACGGGGCGGTCAGCGAGCCGACCGTGCGCGAGATGGCGCTCGGGGCGCGCGAGCGTTTCGGCTCCGACCTCGCGATCGCGGTGTCGGGGATCGCCGGCCCCGACGGCGGGACGCCGGACAAGCCGGTCGGCACGGTCTGGCTCGCGCTGGCCGGCCCCGGGGCCGATCCCGGGGTGGGAAACGTCACGACCAAGATGCTGGCGTGGCCGGGGGCCCGCGACCAGATCCGCACGCTGGCGAGCTGGTGGGCGCTCCGGATGATCGACGAGGCAATATGAGGCCCGGCAAGCGGTTGTTCATCGGGGTGCGGATCTCGGTGGCGGCCTCGAACGCGCTCGCGGGCTGCGCCGAGACCCTCGCTCGGCGGGCCCGGGACGCCGGGGTCGACCTCCGGTGGGTCGCGCCGGTCAACTATCACGTGACCCTCGCGTTTCTCGGCTGGACCGGCGTGGAGGCGATCGGCCGGGTGTGCGACGCGCTGGCGGAGGCCGTCGCCGGCGAGGGCCGCACGGCGTTCCGGACCGCGCGGCTGGGGGCGTTCCCGTCGCTCGACCACGCGGGCGTGCTGTGGGCCGGGATCGAGGACGGCGCGGCGCTCCCCCGGCTCGCGCGGTCGATCGGCGCGGCGATGACCGGGCTCGGCTTCCAGGTCGAGCGCGGCGAGCCGGGGACCACCGCGCGGCCGTTCCACCCCCACGTGACCATCGCGCGGCTGCGAAACCCTCGCGCGATCCGCGAGATTGTGTTACCGATGGCTGAACAAATGTTCGGTGACACCCGGATCGATGCGGTGACCCTGTTCGAAAGTGAAACGAAATCTTCCGGTTCGGTCTATCGCGAGGTGCAAAAAATCGCGTTCGAGAAGGCGGTCTGGACCGCTCCGGAGGCGTCCAAACGTCAGACGGACGCTCTAGAACGGGGCATACCCGACCGCGAGCCAGACGATTCGTTGACCGATGACGGCTGGCCGCGAGGTCAGGGCCCCACCGAGTAGGAGCACGTCAGAGATGGCCACCAAAGAGACACAACCGGGCGCGCCGCCCTCCGGCGCCGGGCGGGGCGATTCAACCGGCTCCGGGAAGGCGGACGCCGGGTCCGGCGGATCGGGAGCCGCGGGAGGGCACGACCGGAGCGCCAGCGGCTCTGCCGGCGCGCACGCCCGCGACCCGGCCCGCGACAAGGCCATCGACCTCGCGCTCGCTGCGATCGACAAGCAGTTCGGCAAGGGGGCGATCATGCGGCTGGGCAAGGATCCGATCGACCGCGAGGTCCATGTGATCCCAACCGGCTCGCTCGGGCTCGACCTCGCGCTCGGCATCGGCGGCCTGCCCCGCGGCCGCGTGGTCGAGATCTACGGCCCGGAGTCGTCGGGCAAGACCACGATGACCCTGCACGTCGTCGCCGAAGCCCAGAAGCGCGGCGGCGTGTGCGCGTTCATCGACGCCGAGCACGCGCTGGACGTCGGCTACGCCAAGAAGCTCGGCGTCAAGACCGAGGAGCTGCTGGTCAGCCAGCCCGATTTCGGCGAGCAGGCGCTGGAGATCGCCGACATGCTGGTGCGGTCCAACGCGGTCGACGTCGTCGTGATCGACTCGGTGGCCGCGCTGACCCCCAAGGCCGAGCTCGAGGGCGAGATGGGCGACGCCCACGTCGGGCTCCAGGCCCGGCTGATGAGCCAGGCGCTGCGCAAGCTGACCGCCGCGATCTCGAAGTCGCGGACCATGGTGATCTTCATCAACCAGATCCGGATGAAGATCGGCGTCATGTTCGGCTCGCCCGAGACCACCACGGGCGGCAACGCGCTCAAGTTCTACTCGTCGGTCCGCCTCGACATTCGCCGGATCGGCGCGCTCAAGAAGGAAGAGGACGTGATCGGCAACCGGACGCGGGTCAAGGTGGTGAAGAACAAGATGGCGCCGCCGTTCAAGGAGGTCGAGTTCGACATCCTCTACGGCCAGGGCATCTCGCGCGAAGGGGATCTCGTCGATCTGGCGTCGGAGGCCAACATCATCGAGAAGAGCGGCGCCTGGTTCTCGTTCAACGGCGAGCGCATCGGGCAGGGCCGGGAGAACGCCAAGCAGTTCCTCGCCGACCACCCGGACATCTTCAACGTGATCGAGGCCAAGGTCCTCGCTCACCACAACATTCGCCGGATCGGGATCGATGTAGCCCCCGAGCCGACCTCTGCCTCCACGCCTGCGCCGGACGACAAGGCGAGCAAGCCGGGTCGGCCGGCCGCGGCATCTTCGGCGGCATCTTCGTCTTCGGGGTCTTCGGGGTCTTCGGGGTCTTCGGGGTCTTCGGGGTCTTCGGGGTCTTCGGGCGCGTCCTCGGGTTCGTCCTCGACGTCGGCGGCCTCGGCGCACGCGAGCTCGAACGGAAAACGGCCCAACGCGTAACGCGTAACGCGTAACGCGTAACGCGTAAGGAGCGCTCGAGCGGGCGGAGAGATCGAGCCTGGAACGTGGCGCGTCCCCGCGTACGGAATCTCTCGCGCGTGTAGAAATGCCCCAGCGCGCTGTCGGGAGGACGCCGCGCGCGTGCCGATCGTGGGACCCGGGTCGATGAGGGTCCGCATCACCGCGACGCGGTTTGACCGGCCGAGTTGTTAGCGCATCTGTCCGGGATTGCTTGCGGTTGCAGGATGAATCAGCGATGACTCCCAGGTCTTCGCAAACCGTCCGCGACCCGGCGACGATCTTGCGAACCAGGAGGCTCTTCCATGCTCGACTATCGCTTCACGATAGCGGCGGCGGGTGCGTTCATGGGCACATGGCTCGTCGGTTGCGGCGATCCGGACCTGCCGACGGACCTGCGGACCAACGGCCCTCCGAACGTCACCGCGGTGATGGTCATGTCGGATCTGGAGACCGCGATCGATCCGGACTCGGAGAAGGTCGGCGCGCTCGATCGATACCTGGAGGACGCGACGTTCTGCCGTCTCGACGACGACAAGCGACCCCGGTTGATCGGCCTGCAGGATGGCCGCACCACCGAGGTGTGCCCCGACGATCTCAAGCTCAAGGCCGTCGATGACGGCGTCGCCCCGGGGGCGCCCCCGGACTGGTTCGTCCGGATCGTGTTCGACCGGCTGCTCGACCCGAGCATCGAGGATCTCGATCCCGTGCTGGATCCGAACGGGATGCCGAACGGCCAGTTCGTCGGCACGCTCAAGCGTACCCAGCCGGTGACGCTGACCTGCAACGACGTCAACATCCTCTACGACGGGTACTACGTCCCCAACGGCAACAAGGAGAGCTGGCCGCCCGGACCGGCGCTGTTCATCCGGCCGCTGGTGGCCACCGATGCGCCGACCGGCGCCTCGTGCACGGTGTCGATCAAGGACAACGTCCACAGCAAGACCGGCGAGTCCGTTCCGGCCGCCCAGCGCAGCTACATGTTCACGGTGGCGCCGATGAGCTTCCGGTTCAGCGACCCCGCCCCGGATGACACCAACGACGGCTCGATCACGCTGACCACCACGATCCCGATCGACCTGTTCTTCACCGCGGAGGTCCGGGCCGGCACCACGATCACGACCGACCCGGGCACACCCGACGAGACCACGATCACGCTGAGCAGGGATCTCGATCCCGCGCAGGTCAACCTGACCTCCGGCCCGAACCTGCCCAGCGGCAAGGCCGATCCAGCGGTCTGCGCGGGGACGGCGGGCATGGCGGTTCCCGCGTCCAAGATCCGGGTCTACCTGCTCGGCGCGGACCCCACGACCAGCGCCCTGGTCCTGCAGCTCGACGCGGGCGGTGACCCCGCGGGTCCCACCGCCCAGATGACCCAGCTGTGGGAGCCCAGCACGACCTACCTGCTGACGTTCGCCGATGGCGCCGCGGTGCCCGCCAGGCAAGGCGGCGACCCCGCCGCGCTGCCCGGCGCCAGCGACTTCAGCCTGTGCTTCCACACCCTCCCCCTTCCCACCAACTGATCGGGAGATCCTGTCATGAACAGATACCTCGCAGCAGTCGTCGCCGCAGGGCTCGTGACCGGCGTGATCTCCGCGATCGACTCCGACCGCGCCGCGCACGCCGACACGCTCACCACCGGAAGCATCCGGGGCGTCGTCAAGGACAAGATCTCTGGCGAGGCCGCCGTCGCGGCGACCGTGGTCGCGACCTCGCCGGCGCTGCAGGGGGAGCAGGTGGTGATCGCCGACGAGAGCGGCAGCTACTACATCACGAACCTGCCGCCCGGCATGTACACGCTGACCGTGTTCTACAACAACATCACCTACTCCCGGGGCAACGTCCTGATCCAGGTCGGCAAGGAGCTGGTGGTCAATCTCTCGGTCGACACCTCGGCGTCGAAGGGCGAGACCATCGCGATCACCGGCGCCGTGCCGATCGTCGATCAGGGCTCGACCAAGGTCGGCACGACCATCACCTCGGACTTCACCAACAACGTCCCGACCCGGCGCACGTTCGGCGAGGTGATGGGGGGCGCGGCCGGCGCGCAGTCCGACCACTACGGGGTCTCGTTCGCCGGCGCGACCTCGGCGGAGAACACCTACGTGGTCGAGGGCCTCAACACGACGGACACCGGGTTCGGCACGCTGTCGACCAACCTGCCCAACGAGTTCATCCAGGAGACCGAGGTGATCACCGGCGGCTACAACGCCGAGTTCGGCCGTGCGCTCGGCGCGATCGTCAACGTGGTCACCAAGTCGGGCTCCGACGAGTTCCACGGCTCGGTGTTCGGTCACCTGCAGACCGCCGGGCTGACGGCGGACGCCCGGCCGATCCTGCGCGAGGGCAATGCGATCGACAACGCCACCAACCAGAACAGCCGCTACGACCTCGGCGCCGAGCTCGGCGGCCCGATCATCCCGAAGAAGCTGTGGTTCCACGTCGGGTTCACGCCGACGATCATCAACGACACCACGACGCGGTTCATCAGCCGCCAGGTCGACCGGGACCAGAACGGCGTCGCCGACATCGACCCCAACACCGGGTTCACGGTGCGCGAGCTGGTGGCCTCGCGCGACATCCCGACGTCGTTCAAGACCTACTTCTTCACCGGCAAGCTGACCGGCGCGATCTCGCAGGATCACCAGTGGCAGCTCGCCGTGTTCGGCAACCCCGAGAACGACTCGTCGCTGCCGCTGAACCCGGACGGGACGATCAACGTGGTCCGCGATCCGAACACGTCGCTGCTCAAGGTCGACCGCGGCGCGTACGACTTCTCGGGCAAGTGGACCTCGAAGTTCAACGACGGCAGGACCCAGTTCGACGCGGTGGCCGGCTTCCACCGCGGCTACAACAACGCAGCGCCGGCCAGCGCCGGCGGCAACGCCGCCGCGGTCCAGTACAAGTACACGCGCTCGCTGTCTGACTTCGCCGACATCGAGAACTCGGGCAGGTCGAACATCAACGGCTGTCGCGACAGCACCAACGGCATGGTGACCGCCGATGATCCGTACCCGAAGCTGTACAACCCGAACGATCCGAACAGCCTGCTCTGCCCGGTCCAGAACTATGTCGATGTCGGCGCCGGCTTCCTGGAGAAGCGGACCAACGACCGGATCTCCGCGGTGCTCGCGGTGACCCAGCGGGTCAAGGCGCTCGGCCAGCACGTGTTCAAGGCCGGCATCGACGCCGAGTTCTCCAGCTACGACTCGGGCCGCGGCTACTCGGGCGGCGCGTTCCTCGTCCGCGACGAGGCCGACGGAGTACAGAGCGGCATGCCGCTGTCCGGCGAGTTCACGACCACCCAGTTCCTCAAGTACGACCCCAACGGGACGATCTCGTGCGGCATCAACGGCGCGGCCAAGTGCAGCGTGATCAATCAGCTCAACGCCGACACCAGCGACCGCTCGCTCGCCGCGTACATCCAGGATCAGTGGCAGATCCTGCCCAACCTCACGGTCAACGCGGGTGTGCGCTGGGAGCAGCAGATCGGGTATGTCGCCGGCTTCCTCCAGAACACGGTCGCGCCGGACACCGGCGAGAAGATCCCCGAGGTCGGCTTCCAGCTCGACAACCTGATCGCACCGCGCATCGGCTTCATCTACGACCCGACCCAGGAAGGCAAGGCCAAGCTGTTCGGCCACTGGGGACGGTTCTACGAGAACATCCCGATGGACATGAACGTGCGGTCGTTCGGCGGCGAGACGTCGGTCAACAACATCGTCGGGGTCAACTCGAGCGGCGACCGCAACAACAGCTGCGCGTTCGACCACGGCTCGCCCAACCTGATCAACAGCGTCCTGATGTGCCAGCCCGGCCAGACCCAGTTCCTCGGCGGCGGCATCACGTACGTCGCGCCGGGCCTGCAGGGCCAGTACACCGAGGAGCTGATCCTGGGCGGCGAGTACGAGATCATCCCCGACATCACGATCGGCGCCAACTACATCCATCGCACGCTGCCGGTCGTGATCGAGGACATGTCGACCGACGGCGGCAACAGCTACTTCATCGCCAACCCGTCGGAGAACTACGACAGCCAGGCCGCCGACCTCGACAAGCTGGCGATGAACACGCAGGACCCGAACCTCAAGCAGCTCTACCAGTCGCGCGCGGCCCAGCTCCGGGCGGTCAAGAACTACGACCCACCGTCGCGCAACTACGACGCGCTGCAGCTGATCGTGAAGAAGCGGCCGACCAGCAGCTCGCTGCTCCAGGCCACGTACACCTACTCGCGGGCCAAGGGCAACTACCCGGGGCTGTTCTCGACCGAGACCAACCAGCTCGATCCGAACATCACCTCGCAGTACGACCTGCCCAACCTGATGCCCAACCGCTACGGCCCGAGCGGTCTCGATCGGCCGCACAGCGTCAAGGTCGACGGCTTCTACATGTTCAACCTCAGGACCGCCGGCGTGCTGGTCGCCGGCGTCAGCGTCCGCGGCCAGTCGGGGGTCCCGGCCAACACGCTGGGGGCCCACGCGATCTACGGCCAGGACGAGTCCTACCTGCTGCCGCGCGGCGCGCTGTACCGCTCGCCGTTCACGACCGAGATCGACACGCACATCTCGTACGGCTACCAGATGTCGAAGACCACGCGGCTCGAGGGCTTCATCGACATCTTCAACCTGCTCAACTCGCAGGACGAGCTGTCGGTCGACCCGACCTACACCACGCAGGTCGCGACGCCGGTGGTCGGCGGCGACGCCAACGACCTGCTGCACGCCAAGGTGACGACCGACGAGGGCCGGCAGACCTCGACGGTCATCACCAAGAACCCCAACTACGGCAAGCTCAACGCGCGGCAGACCCCGCTGACCGGGCAGCTCGGGTTCCGGTTGACGTTCTGATCGATCCATAGGGGACGATTTCCCGTCGGCCGGCGGCTCGCCCGGCGAAGCCGGGCGATTCACCCCTCCGCGCGTCGCGTCGCGCGGCCGATCCGGATCCGATGCCCGCGCCGGTGGCGGTTACCGCGTGATCACAGCGGGTTGCGCCGCGTGGCGCGAGGCCTGCCAGGTTTGCCTGCGAGTTTAGATCGACGGGGATGCAAGGCGCGTTGGTACGCGGCATGGAGATCCGGTTCGCCGATCACTCGTCGTTTCAGCGCGCTGCCGCCGGCATGGTCGGGAGCGCGCTGCTGTTTGGAGCCGCGCTTCACCCGGTGACCCCGCTGGCGCCGCTCGCCGGCGGGATCCTCGGCATCGCGACCGGCGCTGCGATCGCGCATGGCCGGGTCGGCTGGCGGGTCGCGGCGGCCGGCGCGGCGCTCGCGGCGCTGTGGCTGTCGGCGGCGAGCTGGCCGATGCTCGCGGCGGCCGCGGCGAGCCTGGCGCTCGGCATCGCGGTGGGCGGGCCGCGCGGCGTGCGCGGGCTGATCGGCGTGCTGCTCGGCGCGGCGGTCGCGCTGGTCGCGATGTGGTGCGCGGTGCGGATCGGCGCGGCCCGGCAGACGGTCGACTGGCCGCCGCTCGCGACGACCGCGATCGCGGCGGTGGCGATGGGCCTGGTCGGCGCGCTGGCGATGCTGCCGCGCCATGTCCACGTCGCGCTCGATCCGGTGCGCGCGGCGCTGCACAAGCTGCCGGCCGGGCTCGACGCCGAGGTCCGCGGTCTGTGCACCCGCGCCGCGGCGATCTGGAGCACGGCGCGCGAGCGGATCGCCGACGAGGCCGGCCAGGCGCTGGTCCGCGACGGCGTGGTCAAGACGCTGGAGGTCGCGGCCCGCAGCGCCGAGGTCAAGGTCACCGGACCGAGCGACGCCGAGCTCGCGCAGCGGATCGCGGATCTCGATCAGCGGATCGCCGCGGCGACCGATGGCGAGGTCCGGACCCAGTACCAGGCGGCGCGCGCGGCGCTCGGCGATCAGCAGCGCTACCGCGATCACATCCGGCAGGGCCGCGAGCGGCTGGTCGCGCGGATGCACAACCACGTCGCGGCGCTGGAGAAGTTCGAGCTCGCCGCGACCGGGCTCGAGGCGGCGAGGGCGGCGAGCGCCGGCTCGACGGTGGTCAAGCAGCTGGAGGAGCTGTCGCACGACGTGGCGGCCAGCGGCGAGGCGCTCGCCGAGCTCGAGCTCGGGGACGCGTCGCCGGTCCGCGCGGCATGACCGGGGTGTGACCGGGCGTGATCGGGCGTGATGTGCGTCCCGCGGACCGCCGCCGGCTGCTCTGGTAAGCTCCCGGGCGGAGGAAGCATGCCCACGCTGACCCGGCTCCTGCTCGTTGCTGGTCTCGTTGCTGGTCTTGGCGCCGGTCTCGGCCTCGCGATCCCGGGCTACGCGGTCGCGGACGACGCCGACGCGTACTACAAGCAGGGCATCGCCTACAAGTCGGAGGGCAAGGCCGACCAGGCGATCGACGCGTTCGAGCGCGCCGTCGCGGCCAACTCCCGGCACTACTATGCCTGGGCTGCGCTCGGCGGCCTGTACAAGACCGCCCGCAAGGACCTCCCCAGGTCGATCGCGGCCTACGAGCACGCGGTCGAGGGCCTCAAGAAGGACAAGGTGGTGTGGACCAACCTCGGGACGGCGTACTACCACAACCACCAGCTCGACCTCGCGCTCAAGACGCTGATCGCGGCGAGCGCGCTCGATCCCAACGATGGCGAGATCCGCGGTCTGCTCGGGACCGTGCGCCGACAGACCGGCGATCTCCCCGGCGCGATCGCCGACCTCGAGGCCGCGACCCGGCTCAAGCCCGACAATGCGGAGTTCGCCAAGAACCTCGGCATCGCGTATCGCCACGCCAAGCGCGAGGACGATGCGATCAAGGCGTTCCAGAAGGCGATCGCGCTGGCGCCCAACGACGCGAGCATTCACTTCAACCTCGGCGCCGCCTACCGGCGCCAGAGCGCCAAGAACCCGGACTTGATCCCCAGGGCGATCGCCGAGTACGAGACCGCGACCACGCTCGACCCGGGCGACGCCGACGCCTGGTTCGATCTCGGCTTCATGTACAAGCAGGACCACCAGAACGACAAGGCGATCGCCGCGTTCAACAAGTACCTGGAGCTCAACAAGGGCAAGGACACGGGCGGCCAGAAGCGCGTCGAGGACGAGATCGGCGCGCTCGGTGGGAAGCCGGTGACCGACGCCGGCAGGAAGCCGGGCGGCAAGGCCCCGGCCAAGCAGCCCGCGCCCAAGAAGTGATCCTCGCCGGAGCGACGCTGGAACGATCCCGGGACCAGCGCTGACGGCGAAACGGCCGTGGAGCGCCCCGCGCAGCGCGAACGCGGATTATGCGGTACCTGGCTGCGATGGTACGCTGGTTCCATGCGGATCAGCTGGTTGTCTGCCGACGAGATTGCATCCGCCCGGCACGCACTGACCGCGGATGGCGCGACCTACGAGGATCACTTTCACCCGGACTTCGTGGCCCCGCCGGAGCCGGCAGGCAGCGATCTGCTCGACTGGGCCGGCGTGACCGAGCATGTCGCGCGCGCCGAGCGCGTGTCCAGGGCGGTCCGGGACACCGGGCTGGTCGGGGCGCGCGCCCGGTTCTCCGGATCGGACAGCGCGATCGAGTCGGCCACGCTGGCCGCGGCGGCGCACCAGAGCGACGAGCTCGGGTTCGAAGAGGTGCTGCGCGTGCTGGCGTGCGCGATCGACGGCTACGTGTTCTACGCGCCGTTCCTCGAGCTGCTGGTCGCGCTGGGCCGGAGCCAGCTCGATCGCGCGGTGCTGGCCTACGAGGACTTCGTCGCCGCGTACGCCCGCGCGCTCGGCCCGGTCCTCCACGGCGCGGCGCGGGTCGGCGCGGTGCGCGACGGGCTCGCCGACTTCTACGTCAGCGCGGGGCGGCTCGACGATGCCGAGGCCCTGTTCGAGCGCCGTCACGAGGAGGACCGCGGCGACGTCGCGGTGGCGCTGTCGGCGAGCCGTGCGTTCCTCGCCGCCGGCTCGATCAGCCACGCGGTGCGCTGGCTCGGGGTCGGGGCGGTGCGCGCCGCGACGCTCGGCCGCGACGAGCTGGCGGGCCGGCTGCGCAGCAAGCAGGCGCGGGTGCGCGAGCGGCTGAGCTAGCCCGTCGGTCCGTCAGACCCGGCTGCTATGAAGCCGCGTGGCCAAGTCGCGCGCTGCTGTCAAGCCGGGCCGTTCGATCTGGCGCTGCCAGTCGTGCGGCCACGCCGAGACCAGGTGGCTCGGGCGCTGCCCGGTGTGCCAGGAGTGGTCGAGCCTGGTCGAGGAGCCGGTGATCGGGGTCAGCGCGTCGCCACCGCGGCCCAGCGCGGCCGGCGTGGCCGATGGCCGGTCGCCGATCGCGATCACAGAGCTCGGAGGTCTCGACGATGCCGGCGCGATCGGCGCAGGCGCGCGCCGGACCAGCGGGATCGGCGAGCTCGATCGCGTGCTCGGCGGCGGGATGGTCGCGGGCACCCTGATCCTGCTCGGCGGCGATCCGGGCGTCGGCAAGTCGACGCTGCTGGTCCAGGCGCTCGCCGGCCTGGCCGCGGACGGCCGCGTGCTGTACGCCACCGGCGAGGAGTCGATCGCCCAGACCGCGCTGCGCGCGCGGCGGGTCGGAGCGGCGGCGGCCGCGCTGACCGTGGTCGCCGAGACCGACGTCGAGCGCATCCTCGGCCACGCCCAGGCCCGGCCGCCGGCGGTGCTCGCGGTCGACTCGATCCAGACCGTGTACACGCCGCTGCTCGACTCGATCCCGGGCTCGCTCGCCCAGGTCCGCGAGTGCGCGAGCCGGCTGATGCAGTTCGCCAAGACCACCGGGACCCCCACGATCATCGTCGGCCACGTGACCAAGGACGGGGCGATCGCCGGTCCCAAGACGCTCGAGCACCTGGTCGATGTCGTGCTCCAGCTCGAGGGCGATGGTGGGCCGTACCGGATCCTGCGCGCGCACAAGAACCGGTTCGGCTCGACCCAGGAGATCGGCGTGTTCGAGATGCGCGGCGCCGGGCTCGCCGAGGTCAAGAACCCGTCGGCGCACCTGCTCGCCGAGCGGCCGGTCGGTGCGCCCGGCTCGATCGTGGTGGCGTCGGCCGACGGCATGCGGCCGCTGCTGGTCGAGGTCCAGGCGCTGGTCGCCCCGGCGAGCGCCGGGATCGGGCGGCGGACCGCGGCCGGCGTCGACGGCAACCGCGTGGCGCTGCTGCTGGCGGTGCTGGCGCAGCGCGCCGGCTGCAACGTGCTCGATCGCGACGTGTTCGTCAACATCGCCGGCGGGCTGCGGCTCGCCGAGCCGGCGATCGATCTCGGCGTCGCGTGCGCGGTGGCGTCGTCGGCGCGCGGTCGCGCGCTCGATGCCCACACCGTGGTGTTCGGCGAGGTCGGGCTCGCCGGCGAGGTCCGCGCGGTGCCGCTGTGCGATCAGCGGCTCGCCGAGGCCGCGCGCCTGGGGTTCCGCCGGGCCATCGTGCCGGCCCAGAACGCAGCGCACGCCGCGCAGGGCGGGGCGATCGAGCTGGTGCCCGTCGATCGGCTGGTCACCGCGCTCGGCGAGCTGTGACGGACCGAGCGCGCTAGAACGCGAACACGAACCGCGACTGGATGACATGCGCGGTCGAGGCATTGCCGATGTTGTTCGTCCCGCTCGACAGGCCGTACGGAGGATTGGCCGGCGGGTTCGGCAAGGCGGCGAAGTCCGGGTGGTCCATGGCGGAGAGCGGGAACAGCACGCCGTACGAGATCCCGAGGTACATCCCGTTGCTGGAATAGCCGAGGTCGCCGTCGAACTCGGTGCCGTAGACGCGGCCATCGCCCGGCGTCGCGGTCTTCTTGAGCGCGAACGAGGTGATGTTCGCGACCTTGAACGAGATCGAGCGGGTGACGTCGTACTGCAGGAACGGCTTGGCATACGCCGCGTTGCTGACCGCGCCGACCAGGTGGCGCCACAGCAGCAGGTCGACCTGGTAGTCGCGGTTGAACGCGAACTGGGTCAGCGTCGTGCCGGTCGGTGCGAGCGTGATCCCGGCAGGCGTGAGCGTGTTGCCCAGCGGGCTGGCGTACGCGAGGTTGGTCGCGCCCTGCGGGATGTTGGGGTAGCTATCCCCGGTCGCGAAACCGCCCTCCACGCCGAACCGCAGCTTGTTGTCGAGGCCCCGGTAGGTGACCCGGCCAGAGCCCCCGAGCTTGCGGAGGTTGTAGTGGTTGAGTGTGAAACCGGCATCCGCGGCGCTGGGCGGGGCGATGGCGACGTCGGCCGACCCGAACTGGCCGGCGAGCTCGGCCTCGACCAGGAAGTTGCCGACGCCGACCTTGGCCCACAGATCCGGCGAGTAGGTCTTGAGGTTGACCGGCTCGTACGAGATCTGTCCGGTGTTGCTGCCGACCGAGATCGGCGTCCCGGGCGGGAAGTTCGTCAGGTTGGACTCCCACGACTGGGTCTTGTACTCGAAGTACACGCCGTAGTTGAACGCGATCTCGCCGCGGTCGATGGTGTCCTTGAACTCCTGCGGCGAGTCGATCCGCGAGATCACGCCGACCCAGCCGTTGGCGTCGTCGCTGTCGTCGAGGTCGAACGGGTGGCCCTCGTGGCCCAGGCCGGGCGGAAGGATGGTCTGGCCCGCGACCTGGGCCGTCGAGATCTGGTTCGACGCGGGCCGGGTCAGCGGCCAGTCGATGGCGGCCATCGCCCGCAGGTTGGTGCCCGGGATCAGCAGCGAGAAGCTGGCGCGATCGATCGTGTCGCCGTAGTCGGCGTCGTAGTTGTAGGTGCCGTTGATCGGATCGGCGCCGCCGGCGTTGTGCACGATGCCCATGCCCCACTGGTTCGGCATCCGGCCGATCTTGAGAATGCCGAACGGGACCGCGACCTCGGCCCATGCGCGCTTGACCTCGATCGACGGCCGGTCGCTGTTGACCCCCTGCAGCACGTTGGCCTGGGTCCCGTTGCCGAATGCGCCGGTCGGCGGCCGGGTGCCGAGCGGGGCCGGTATGCCCGAGGTGATGGCGGGCGCCGTGTAGCCCGCGCCGAGCAGCGGATCGCTCGGCGTCGAGCCGAACACGACGTTGTCGAGCGCATCGGCCTGGATGTGGATCGACGTGCCCTCGTCGAGGTTGATCGTCGGCTCGAGCCGGAGCCGCATGTTGGCGCCCGACAGCGAGTCGTCGCACGGAGCGCCGGTCACCGTCGACTTGCAGCCGAGCGCGGTCGGGAACGGTGAGCCGCCGATCCGGTCGTCCCGGAACCCGAGGTTGAAGTTGCGGAACCAGTCGGTGCGCACGCGGTAGTAGCCGTCGAGCTCGAGCAGCTTCCAGCGCTTGCGGCGCGCCTTCGGCGCCGGCAGCGCGGGCGTCGTCGGAAGCAGCCCGGGCGTCTTGGGCGCGGCCTCGGCGACGCCTTCCTTCTTGGCGTCCGATCCCGGGCCGGCGCCGGGACCGGGGCCGGCCGGGTTCATCCCGCCGGGAGCGATCTGCGCGCGCACCATCGGCGCCCCCACGACGAGCACGCCGGCCCAGAACGCCCAGGGGATCCAGCGAGCCCGGACCGGTCGGGCAGCCCCGGCGGCCCGCAGGCGGCACGGCGCCGGAACGCCCGAAGAGTTGTGACGACCTTTGGTGTAATGCATAGAAAGTATGAAGGAATTGGGCTGGCTGAGATCCGGGCGGACTATAGGCATGGCACCAGAGCCGGGTCAAACGGGCGAGGCAACGAAGTCACCGATTGGCCGTGTCTGAATCCGGCAGGTTATGGTGCATGCGATGGCTAAAGACCGCGGCACGCTGCCCCGCGTTGCCTGCCTTTTCGCAGTTATCGGACTGTTCGGCTGCGGGCCGCGGGTCCAGCCGGACCGCCCGTTTCCAGACGAGCCGGTGGTGCATCGTGAACGCGCTCCAGCTCCGGCCCGGCCGGGGCGGGAGGTCGTCGTGGGCGAGCTATGCCCGCAGGGCGCTGCCGGACGGCCGGCGGTCGCGCCGCTGCTGATCCGCACGACGCAGTGGCTCGACGCGACGAGCGAGGTGACCGGCGCGGTCGAGCGCGGCGCCACGCCGCGGTTCGTCGCGTTCGGGGTCGACGGCAAGTTCGCCGGCGTGTTCGACACCGTCGGCCTCGCCGACATCGCGCTCGGTCAGTCGGTCGCGTCGGGGACCTACATCGGCGGCGCGCCGTGCAGCTCCGACGCCGGCGGCGGCCAGCGCACCGACGACCCGAAGTGCGTGGCCGCGACCGGCGGCTGCGGCCTCGCGGTCGCCGAGGTCACGCGGCCGGACGAACCGGTCGAGGCCCCGAAGTTCGAGACCGGGCGCGCCTGCGTGGCGGGCGACGCGCTCGGGGTCGACATCGACGGCGACGGCAAGCTCGAGTGGTTCCCGCTCGCCCAGATGCTCGACGGGATCCGCGCGCCGGCCCAGGAGTGGACCGCGGCCCAGGGCGCCGGGCCGGCGTGCAAGCCGTCGTTCGTGCTGTACGACGTCAAGCTCCCGCCCGCGGCCGAGCCCGGCAAGCTGCCCGACGCCCGCGCCACGGTGACGTTCGACCTGCTCGGCGTGATCGATCTCGACGGCGACGGCCGCCAGGAGCTGGTGATCGCGCTGCACTTCCCGACCGTGCGCACCGTGGTGGTGTACAGCGCGAGCGAGTCGCCGCAGCGCCTGGAGCTGGCCGGCGAGGCCCAGTCGTTTCAGAGGTGACCATGCGCGAGGACGTCGGTCAGCTGCTGTGGATCGGATACTCCGGCCCGGTGTCGCCCGCGCTGCAGCGGCGGCTCGAGCGCGGCGAGGTCGGCGCGACGATCCTGTTCAAGCGCAACCTGCCGGTCGCGGCCGGCCCCGACGAGCTGTGCGATCTCGACGCGCTGGTCGACCTGACGCGCGCCCTGCACCGCAGCGCACCCGACGGCACGCCGGCGCTGATCGCGATCGACCAGGAGGGCGGTCAGGTCCAGCGCGTGCGCGCGCCGGCGACCCGGTGGCCGGCGATGGCGGCGCTCGATCGGTTCGCGCCCCCCGAGGACACGGCGCTCGCCGAGGCGGTCGGCCGCGCGATCGGCGACGAGCTCGCCGCGCTCGGCGTCGACCTCGACTTCGCGCCGGTGCTCGACGTCCACACCAACCCCGCCAACCCGATCATCGGCGACCGCGCGTTCGGGACCGACGCCGAGGCGGTCGCGCGCCGCGGCCTGGCGTTCGCGCGCGGCCTGGACGCCGCCGGCGTGATCGCGTGCGGCAAGCACTTCCCCGGCCACGGCGACACCTCGACCGACAGCCACCTCGAGCTGCCGCGCATCGATCACGGCTGGGACCGGCTGGAGCGCGTCGAGCTGTTGCCGTTCCAGCGCGCCGCGGCGGCGGGTCTGCCGATGATCATGACCGCGCACGTGGTGTTCGCGGCGCTCGATCCGGATCGCCCGGCGACGCTGTCGCCCGAGGTCATGACCGGGCTGCTGCGCGGCCGGCTCGGCTACCGCGGCGTGGTCGTCAGCGACGACCTCGACATGCGGGCGATCGCCGACCAGATGGGCGCCGGACCCGCCGCGGTCGCCGCGATCCGCGCCGGCTGCGACGTGCTGCTGCTGTGCAAGGACGAGGACCACCAGGCCCAGGCCGAGGCCGCGCTGATCCGCGGGGCCGAGGCCGACGGCGAGCTGCGCCGCCAGATCGGCGAGGCGGCCGCCCGCGTGCGCGCGCTCAAGCAGGCCCACGCCGCGGCGCGGGCCGCGCGACCCATCCCGCCGCGCGAGGTGGTCGGCAGCGCCGCGCATCTCGACCTCGCCCGGCGCCTCGCCGAGCGGCTCGCGACGGGGTAGCGCGCGATCCGACGATCAACGACGCGCGATTTCGCTCGGCTGCGCGCCGCACAGCGCACGATCGCCACAGCGCCGGGCGCTGGGTCACGGGCGCTGGCTCGGGGCGGCTTCACCCTGCGCCGCATTCCGCGGCTGGTACATCGCTTGCTGCTGGTTTCGCGATGGCGAAGGAACCCAGCAAGCACGGCAACGGCAAGCCGAATGACCACGCGGTGACCGGCGCCGGTGGGGAGCTCCATCAGCAGGCGGTCGAGACCGTCCTGACCACCAACCAGGGCGTGCCGGTCAGCGACGATCA
>DATAPF010000404.1:0-24587 GCA_036265355.1 Kofleriaceae bacterium
ACGCCCTCGACGCGCCCCGCCGGCTGCTGTACGACGAGCTGCTGTCCGGCGCGCACGGCCTCTGGGTGCTCGTGGTCCCCGGCGTCATCCACAACCGCCAGCCGCGCTTCAACGAGGACCAGCCGCTCTGGCACCTCGAAGGGGTGACGTTCCCGTTGCTGGTTCCCATGCCGGTCGGCGCACCTGCGACGTCTGCGGAGTCTCGATGAACCCTGGCCACCGCCAAGCGCTCACCCGAGCCCTCGCGGCGCACGTCGGCGCGATCGCCGCGGACCTGCGGGCGCAGATGCTCGCCGAGGGCGCGGTGCGGGCGCGCGCGAGGAAGCTGCACGCCGACGAGCAGGTCGGCGACGACTTCGCCGTGTGGACCGACCTCCTGTCGCGGCGCGCCGCCGTGCTGTGGGTGCTCAAGAGCGTCTACGTGCGCGTGCTCGAGGACCGCGGGCTGGTGCGGCCGGGCCGGCTGCTCGATCCGGAGGCGCAGCAGCTGTTCGAGCAGCTGGCGCCGAACCTGGGCGAGACCGCGTTCCTGTCCTGGGTGTTCCGCGACCTGGCGTCGCCGCGCGGTGGCCTGCCCGAGCTGTTCGCACCGCAGCCCGCCGAGGTCGCGGTGCCGGCCGACGCGCGGTCACGCGCGCTGATCGCGTTCTGGCGCGCGGAGGACGCCGACACCGGCTTCCGGTGGAGCTTCGCGGGTGAGGCGTTCGCCGGCGAGCTGATGGGCGACCTGTACCAGGAGCTCGATCCGGTCGTGAAGGACCGCTACGCCCTGTGCCAGACGCCCGACTTCGTCCGCGACTTCATGCTCGGCCAGACGCTGACGCCGGCGATCGCCGAGCTCGGCGCCGACGCGGTGCGCCTGCTCGATCCCGCCTGCGGCTCGGGCCACTTCCTGCTCGATGCGCTGCGCCGGCTGGTCGACGCCACCGCCGCGCAGCACGCCGACTGGCTACGGCGGCAGGTCGTTGAGCACGCGCTCGATCGCGTGGTCGGCATCGACCTCAACGACTACGCCTGCGCGCTAGCCCGTGCCCGCCTGGTGATGACCGCGGCCGAGCTGACTGGTGCAAGCAGCCTGGCGGAGGCGGCGAGCTTCCACCCGCACGTCTACTGGGCCGACGGCCTCGAGCAGGTGGAGCGCGATGACGACCGCCAGCCGGCGCAGCTCGATCTGCTGGGGCCAAACCCGGAGCCGCCGCCGCGCGCCGTGCTCACCCGACCGATCGTCCGCGCCGTGCTCCGGCCGCTGCTCAAGCCGAAGTTCCAGGTCGTCGTTGGGAACCCGCCGTACATCACCGAGCGCGATCCTGCGCGCAAGGAGTACCACCGCGAGAAGGTCGGGAAGCAACGGCGGTACGTGTCGGCGTATCGCGAGTACTCGCTCGCCGCGCCGTTCATCGAGCGTTGCCTGCAGCTGGCGGCATCGGGAGGTTGGATAGGGCTGATCGTCGGCAACAACTTCGTCAAGCGCGAGTTTGGCAAGCCGCTCATCGAGGAGGTCCTCGCCAGCGTTGACCTCGATCTGGTGATCGATACCTCACAGGCGTTCATTCCGCATCATGGCACGCCGACGGTGATGCTATTCGTCCGGAACAGGAGACCCGAAGGTGAGACCGTACGTGCGGTCATGGGCAAGCGCGGCGAGCCTGGAGTGCCCAACGACCCCGCGACAGGGAAAGTCTGGAGCAGCATTGCCAGAGGATTTTCTACACCAGGATTCACGAGCGAATTTATTTCCGTGAGCGACCTTCCGCGGCTGACGTTCGGCAAGCATCCGTGGAGTCTCGGTGGAGGTGGCGCAGCCGAGTTAAAGGCCGTTCTTGAGGGCCGGACGCCAGCCTCACTAGGCGCGCTTGCTCTAAGCATCGGTCGAACCGCACACACTGGAGCGGACGAGGCCTACGTTGCCGACCGTCGAGTGTTTGTGCGTTTCGGGCTAAAGGCACATCAAATCGGGGAGTTCGTAGAGGGCACAAAACTTCGAGATTGGGCATTGTCGCGGCCTACGCAGGCTACTTTCCCCTACGGGGAAACATTAAAGAACATCGATGAGAATCTTGCCGACAAGGTGATTCGTTGGCTCTGGGCCTATCGCGCGACGCTGTGGGAACGTCGCGAGCCGCAAGGAACGCCTAGCGCGGCCGGTGGCCGCAACCAAACGTGTGCTGGCTACGTGCGCGGCGTAGGAACCGTATCCACCCGACCGTCACCACCTGGTGGGGGTGACCCGGAGGATGCGACAACGCCCGAGCGATGGGAGACGAGCTACGTGACGGCGACGACGTCAGCCTGGCCTGGGCGCTGCTGTTCGGCTTGGCGAGCAGCGAGCCAGGCTCGGGGGAGGAGCTCGGTGACGCGGTCAGCCGGCCAGTCGGCGGCGATCTTGTCGATGACGTCGACGAGGTAGACGTAAGGGTTGACGCTGGCGAGCTCGCAGTTGAGCAGGACGGTGAGCACGTTCGCGTAGCGCTCGCCAGCGTCGAGGCTGCCGACGAACAACGAGTTCTTCCGGAACGTGGACACGACGCGCAGCAGCCGCTCGACGTGGGCGTTCGAGATCGGGAACCGGCCATCGTCGAGGAAGGCGCGCAGGGACGGCTGCTGCCGGGTCCAGTAGTAGAGGGCCTTGCCGAGCGGGGCCTTCTAGTCGACCTTGGGCGTGATGCCGATGATCGCGCGCTCGAGCTCGCGCCACAGGGGCACCGACTCGGCCTGCCGCAGCGCGTGCCGCCCGGTGGCGTCGAGGTTGCGCTCGGTCGCGGTCCGCTCGACGTGGTACAGGGCGCGGTACAGATCGATCATCGGCTGTGCGCGGCGGTCGCCCTGCTCGAGGGCCTGCACGAACCGACGCCGTCCGTGGTCGTTGCATCCGATGCGCCGGGGCGCGTCGGGTCCGACGAACAGCGGGTTGATGCCGGCGTAGCCGTCGTTCTGGATATCGGCGCGAGCGCCTTCGAGAACCCGCTGGGGGTGCGTCCCCTTCCAGTCGGGTGTGAACGCGGCATAGGCGATCTGGTTGATGTCCCCGAGGTAGAGCCACTGGCGTCCGGTCTGGACGTTGGCGGGGTGGTCTGCGTTGCGAGCCCGCACCGGGGTGTCATCGAGGCTGATCAGGCCGCATGCCAACAGCTGGCGGTGGCACGCGGTCCGCAAGAGGCCGAACATGTCGCCGGTCCGGCCGAACCAGTCGTGCAGCGTCGAGGTCGCCAGATCGATGTCCTGGCGCCGGAGTTGCTTGGCGAAGCGCTCGACCGGGTTGCCGTCGAGCACCTTGCCGATCGCCAGCTGGGCGAGCAGGCTCGACGACGCCATGCCGCCGGGAATCGGCTTGGGCGGCTGCGTCGGCTCCGCGGTGACGATGACCTCGGCACAGCGGCATCCGTACTTGTAGATCCGCTCCTCGAGGATGTAGACCTCCGCCGGCTGGTAGATGAAGCGCTCGCGGACGTCGAAGCCCATCTCGCCCAGCTGCTTGGTGCAGCACGGACACTTCGGCACCTCGGACTCCGAGACCTTGACCTCCTCGATCTTGCGGCGCAGCCCTCGTCCGCGCCGCTCCCGGTTGGGGCGCGAGCCCCGCCCGCCGGGCGGCGGCTCGCCGGACGGTTGGTCGCCTGCACTGGGCTGGGCGTCACCTGCACTGGGCTGGGCGTCGCCTGCGCTGGGCAGGGCGTCGCTCGCCGCAGGCTCCTGGCCAAGGCGGCCGGTCAACATCCGCAGCAGCTCGAACGCGAGCTGACCCTCGGGAGCCTCGTCCTTCTTGGAACGAAACGGCGCGCTCGCGTGCCAGCGCAACTTCGCGCTCAGGCTCGCCAACTCGCCGTCGAGGCTGGCGAGCAGCGCGACGACTTCGTCGAGGGTCCGCGATTGCTCGCTCGCGACCACGCTCCTGAGCGAGCCGAGCGCGGCAATCGCGCCTTCGATCTGCTTGCGTCGGTCCGCTGCCACGTCGACAGCAAGTAGCAGAATCGATCTTGTGGATTCAAGCGGTCGCGTGCACAGATGACATCATTTTTGCACTCGCCATCAATGAGGCCAGATCACGAAGCGTGATCTCGACGGCGTTACCGTCCGCGGCATGCGCGATCGGAAACGTCCCTTCATCGAGACGCTTCACCAGCATGCAATATCCGCGCTGGTCGTAGAACAGAATCTTGATCTGGTCACCGCGCCTGCCACGGAACACGTACAGGTCACCGCACTGCGGATCTCGTCCCAACTCCTCGCGCACCATCGTCACCAGACCTGCGATCTGTCGACGCATATCGCAGGTGCCGGCGTAGAAGAAGATGCGAACCTTCCCATTCAGCCCGATCATCGCTCACCCTCCAGCGCGTGCAGCCACGGCGCGATCGCAGCCGCCTCCCACGTCCCCGCGAACGTGACGACGCGTCCGTTCGGCAACGTCACCTCGACCCGGCGCTCTGTGGCAGCCTCCTGGGTCTGGATCGCGTCGCGTACCACGACGGGCACAAAGTCACCCCTGCCAGGGCGACCCTGCGGCTCTTGGCGCTCAGGAGCAGCGAGCTTCGCGCGCCAGTAGCTCACGCGGTACGGTGGAAAACCCTTGGCTCGCGCGAAGGCGCTCGGCGTTTGCCCACTGGCGGCGAGCGCCGCCAGCATCGCCCGTCCATCCTCGGTCTGCCATCGCCCCATCGGTGGGCGCCACTCGGCGCCTCCCTGTTCGTCTCGGTTTGATCTCATGCCCTCCATTCACCACAAACACCCTGCACCACGTCAGATGGTGACGGTCGGGCGGATACGATCTCGACCAGGTGATGCAGGTGGATGCACCGGTGACCGTCGCGTCGTTCCTGCAGCGGATGGGGCGCACCGGCCGGCGTCCCGGGCGTCGCGCCAACACCGTGTTCCTGTGCACCAGCCCCGAGGCGCTGCTCCAGGCGGCCGCGCTGGCCCGGCTCGCGGATCGCGGCTGGGTCGAGGATGTCCAGCCGGTCGAGCACGCGGTGCACGTCCTCGCGCACCAGATCATGGCGCTCGGGCTCCAGGAGGGCGGCGTCTCGCGCCACCGGGTGCTCGGCTGGATCCAGGACGCCTATCCGTTCACCGGGATCGACGAGGAGCAGCTCACAGGGCTACTCGCGACGATGCTGTCGCGCCAGATCCTCTACGAGGCGGACGGGTTTCTGTCGCTCGGCGCCAAGGGCGAGCAGCTGTACGGGCGCAAGAACTTCTTCGAGCTCTACGCCGTGTTCAGCTCGCCGCCGGTGTTCCGCGTCGTCCACGGCCGCGACGAGATCGGATACATCCAGGCCCGGTTCATCCAGGGCCATGACGAGCAGAAGGGGCCGCTGTGCTTTCGACTCGCCGGACGCGCCTGGCAGGTCGTCGAGACCGTCTGGCAGCGCGGGCTGATGATGGTCCGGCCCGCAGATGCCGGTCGCGTCCCCAACTGGCTCGGCCCTCCGAGCGTGCTGTCGTACGAGATCTGTCAGGCGATCCGGGAGACGCTCGTCAGCAATGACTCGCCGGGCGCGGTGCTGACGCCGGCCGCGGAGGCTGACCTGCGAGCGGTTCGAGAGGGCTACGCGGACCTGCTTGCGCTCGCGGCGGCGCCAGTGGAGTCGACGATGGATGGCGTGGTGTGGCACACGTTCGCCGGTGGCGCGATCAACCGTGTGCTCGCCGCTGGCCTCGAGCATGCGACCCACAAGTCCTGGGTCGCGGGCAACCTGAGCATCCGGTCGACCGAGGCGGGCCTGGCCGACGCGAACGCTGCGCTCGCGCAGCTGCCGGCCATGACCTGGGAGCCGCTCGTGTTCACCAAGGCGCGCTCGATGGCGCGCGGCGTGGTGAGCAAGTTCCAGCCGTGCCTCCCCGTCGAAGCCGAGGACCGGCTGCTCGCCGAGAAGTTTCTCGACCTCACCGGCGCCCTCCGGTTCGTTGTCCAGATGCAGTACGCGGCTCGCGAAGGGGCCGCTGGCGTTCGGCTCGACGATGGCGCCGTGGACGTCCTTCCGGAGCTGTCGCCCGAGGTCGTCCTCGCGCCGGTCGCCGGCGCGTTTCAGCCCAAGAATCCGATCTCGTGGGTGGATTCTGCCGCCGGTCTCGAGCGGCTGGTCGAGCTCCTGGCCGTGGAGGACGTCGTTGCCCTCGACGTCGAGACCGCGCTCGACTTCTCGTCGCTGTGTCTGATCCAGATCGGGACCCGGACGCGGACCTGGATCATCGACGCGCTGCGAGTTCGCGACCTCGGCGTGCTTGCCGGCGTGCTGGCCGACCGGAAGATCATCAAGGTCATCCACAACGCGAAGTTCGAGCGCCGGATCCTGGCCAAGGAGGGCCTGGAGATCACCGCGGTGTTCGACACACTCGAGGCGTCTCGCCGAAATCATGGACGCGACGTGATCGGCGGCCACAGCCTTGCCGCAGTCGTCGAGCGCGAGCTCAACGTGCACCTCAACAAGAGCGAGCAGACCTCGAACTGGACGCGGCGCCCGCTGTCGCTGGAGCAACTCGCCTACGCGGCAGCAGACGTCGAGGTCCTGATCGAGCTCGACGCCCGCATGCGCACCGCCCTGCCGTTGTTTGGACCAGGCGCGTAGCCACCGGGGGCTGGACCGTGAGTTGGGCTGATCACCGACGGCTTCACGCTGGGTGCCGATGAACGACGATGATCCGGCGGCTATTGCGTGCGCCGCTTCGAGCGGAGCACGAGCGCGCCGCCTTCATCGAGGACAAATGGGCTGCGCGCGGCCACGGCGGCCCATTGCTCGAGGGTGTCGAGAGCGGGCTGGACGCCTGAAGCTGGCGCGCGTGGGATGGCAGCCGGCTCGCCGGTCACGGCATCCCACACCCGCGCGGTCCGGTCGGAGCTTGCGGTGACCACGCGGGTACCGTCGGGGCTGAACGCGGCCGTCCACACCTGTGCCTGATGTTCAAGGGGAGTGATGAGCTTGCCCGTCGCGGCATCCCACACTGCGGCAGTTCCGTCCGAGCTTGCGGTGACCACGCGGGTGCCGTCGGGGCTGAACGCGGCGATGATCACGCGGCCTTGATGCTCGAGGGGGCCGGTGAGCGGCCTTCCGGTCGTCGCGTCCCATACGCGCGCGGTCTTGTCATTGCTCGCGGTGACCACGCGGGTGCCGTCGGGGCTGAACGCGGCGGTCTCCACCGAGAGCTGATGCTCGAGGGGCATGGTGAGGGGCTTGCCTGTCGCCGCGTCCCATACCTGCGCGGTCTTGTCTCCGCTCGCGGTGACCACACGGGTGCCGTCCGGGCTGAACGCGGCGCCAAACACCTCTGCCCGATGCTCGATCTTGACAAGCAGCTTGCCGGTCGCCGCGTCCCACACCCCCGCGGTCTTGTCCGCGCTCGCGGTGACGACGCGCGTGCCATCGGGACTGAACTCGGCGCTTGCCAACCAGTCCTGATGCTGGAGGGGACCGCTGACCGGCTTGCCAGTCACCGCGTCCCACACCTGCGCGGTCTTGTCCGCGCTCGCGGTGACCACACGGGTGCCATCGGGACTGAACACAGCGCTCCCCACCGCGGCCCGGTGTTCGAGCGGGGGGGTGAGCGGTGTGCCGGTGGTCGCGTCCCACACGCGCGCCGTCTTGTCAAAGCTCGCGGTGACCACGCGCGTGCCGTCGGGGCTGAACGCGGCGCTCAGCACCCCTGCCTGGTGCGCGAGGGGGGCGGTGATCGGCTTGCCGGTCGCTGCGTCCCATACCCGCGCGGTGTGGTCCGTACTCGCGGTGACCACGCGCGTGCCGTCCGGGCTGAATGCAGCGCTCCGCAGTTCGCCCTGATGTTCGAGAGCGGCCGTGGAGCGGCTTGTCGCGTCCCACACCCGCGCGGTCTGGTCCAGGCTCGCAGTGACCACGCGGGTGCCATCCGGACTGAACGTCGCACGCCTCACGGCTTTCTGATGCTGGAGCGGCGCCGTGATCGGCTTGCCGGTCGCCGCGTCCCACACCCGCGCGGTCCTGTCATCGCTCGCCGTGACGACGCGCGTGCCGTCGGGGCTGAACACCGCGCTCCACACTTCGCCCTGATGCTCGAGGTTGACGAGCAACTCGCCGGTCACCGCGTTCCACACCCGCGCGGTCTTGTCATCGCTCGCGGTGACCACGCGGGTGCCGTCGGGGCTGAACGCGGCGGCGTTTACATTGGCTCTGTGTTCGAGGCGGACGAGCGGCTTGCTGGTCCCCGCGTCCCACACCCGCGCGGTCCTGTCCACGCTCGCGGTGACGACGCGGGTGCCGTCGGGGCTGAACGCGGCCGTCAACACCTGTGCCTGATGCACGAGGGGAATGGTGAGCGGCTTGCCAGTTGCCGCGTCCCACACCCGCGCGGTCTTGTCACTGCTCGCGGTGACCACGCGCGTGCCGTCAGGGCTGAACGCGGCGCTCACAACCCAGTCCTGATGCACGAGGGGACTGGTGAGTGGCTTGCCGGTCGTCGCGTCCCACACGCGCGCCGTCTTGTCAAAGCTCGCGGTGACCACGCGGGTGCCGTCGGGGCTGAACGTGGCGCTCAGCACACCTGCCTGGTGCGCGAGGGGGGCGGTGATCGGCTTGCCGGTCGCTGCGTCCCACACCCGCGCGGTGCTGTCATCGCTCGCGGTGGCCACGCGCGTGCCATCGGGGCTGAACGCGGCGTTGAACACCTGGCTGCGATGCTCGAGCGGACTGGTGAGCGGCTTGCCGGTCGCCGCGTCCCATATCCGCGCTGTCTTGTCCCCGCTCGCGGTGACGACGCGCGTGCCATCGGGGCTGAACGCGGCGCTGAACATCTCCGCTTGGCCCTCGAGGGCGGGGAGGACCGGCAAGTGCTGCTCGGCCTGCCGGAACATCGCGCGAAGCGAGGTGCCATCCTCGCCGAGGCGGCGAGCCGCCAGGAGGTACGGGATGGCTTCCTGGTAATGATGATCTGCGAACAGCTGCCGGCCCGCATCCACGTACGATTTTGTGACGAGCTCGTGATTCTTGCGGTTACTGGCCTCCGCCCTGCGCGCCTGCTCGCTGGCATAGCTCGCCAGGCGACGCGCCTCGTTCGCCTGGTCCCGCGCCGCAAGCGCCGCCGCAGCGACCGCGGCGGCGACGAGACTCAGCACGGCGCCGGCACTCACGATCACGCGGCGACGCCGGCGTTGCCGGGTCTGCGCGGCCCGGCTCGCCGCGATCAGCGCCATGACCGCGGCGCTGTGTCCGAGCTGACCCGCCGACTCGGTCTGTTGCCACTGCTCCGCGTCCGCCAGCTCGATCGGATCGAGCAGGCCGCGGGCGCCGCGACCGTGCTCCTCCCACTGGACCGCGGCGGCCTCGAGCTGACGGCGCCGCTGCTCGTCCACACGGTGGCTCCGGATCCAGCCGGCCAGCGTCGGCCAGGCCGAGATCATGACCTCGTGTGCGAGATCGATCCGCGGCTCGCCGTCGCGCTCATCGTCGCTCTCATCGTCGGCGGTCAGCAGGCGATCGTCGATCATCGTCTGCAGCACGAAGCCGAAGTCGGCCGCATCCTCGGCAGCGGCGTGGAGCTGGGCGCGTGGCTGCTGGCGCCGCGTGTCCGAGCGCCCCTCGCCGAAGCTGACCAGCCGGATCAGGATCCGGCGCGCGATGTCGGTCTGGGCGGCGCTGAACCGGCGCAGGATCGCGTCGGCACGGCGCGCCAGCGCGACGGCCAGCCCGCTGCGTTCGCCATCGCCGAGGGCGTGATAGTCGGCGAGCGTGATCGTCTGGCCGGTACGCCGGTCCCAGAGCTGCACGAGGGTCTCCTGGAGCAGCGGCAGGATCCCCGGCTCGGCGGCCGCATCCGCAATCAGCCGCTCGACCAGGTCTGCCTCGAGGGTCACGCCGGTGGCAAGCGCGGGGGCCGTGATGGCCTTGCGCAGCGCATCGCCGTGGAGCGGGCTGACCTCGACGCGCGACAGCTGGCCGCGCCGCTCGGTCCACAGCGCGCTGTCCATGAGGGCGCCGAAGAAGTCGGCGCGCAGCGTGAACACCACCGCGCAGCGGCGCTCGGTCTGCACGGCGTGCAGCGCGTCGAGAAACCGCGCGCGCTCGTCGGCGCCGGCGAAGGTGAACAGCTCTTCGAGCTGGTCGATCACGATCAGGAGCGAGGCCCCGGGGCCGCGCGGCGCGAGCTGCCGGGTCACGCGGTCGGCGGCGGCGACCGGCTGCTCCGGCGAGATCTCGAGCACCTGATGGAGGCGCGCGGTGGGCTGCTCGCCCGGCCGCAGCTCGCGCACGGCGAGCGGCCCCAGTCCCGCGACACCGCGGGCAAGCCGCGACAGCAGGCCAGCGGTCACCAGCGACGACTTGCCGGAGCCGGAGGGACCGATCACGAAGATCTCGCGCTCGCCGGCCCGCAACCGGCCGATCAGCTCGGCGATCTCCGCGTCGCGACCGTGGAAGTGGCCGGCATCCTCTGCGCCGAACGGTCGCATCCCCGGATACGGACACGGCACATCCGCGATCGCCGAAGGCGTGGGTGCCGCCGCGACGAAGGCTCGGCGTTGCTCGAGCGCCGCGGCGATGGACGGGGCCTCGCGCACGCCGCCATGGAACCCGATCGCTTCCTCGATCGCGCTCGCCAGCGTGTCCATGGAGGAGTACCGCGCATGGGGATACGCCGACAGGCCTCGCCGCAGCACCGCGTACAGCGGCTCGGGTGCCGGCGAGCGGCTCGGGCGCTCGGCAGGGCCTCGCAAGATCTGCATCTCGCGTTCGGCCAGTGTGTCGCTGGAATACGGGAACACGCCATAGACCTGCTGGAACAGGGCAACGCAGAACGAGAACTGGTCGGCGCGCGCGTCGATCGGCCCGCCACGGATCGCTTCGAGCGGCATGTAGGCCGGCGTGCCGCACACGATCCGGTCGGTCTCCTCGAGGGCACCGCCGGGCGACGTCCGCGGGCCGAGTGCCAACAGCGACGCTCCGGCGGGATCCAGCGTGACCAGGCCGAAGTCACTGACGCGCACGCGGTCATCGCCGCCTACCAGGACGTTGTCCGGCTTGAAATCGCGGTGGACGAGGCCCGCGGCATGAGCGGCTGCCAGCCCGCGTGCGGCTTGAAGATACGCGACGATCGCCACCCGCCACGAGCTCTCGCCGTCGAGCTTCTGGCGCAGCGTCACGCCATGGACGAGCTCCATCGCGATGAACACCCGATCTCGATGAAATCCGGCGTCATATACCGCGACCACATTCGGATGTGAGAGCTGTGCCATGGCCTGAGCCTCGCGAAGCAGCCAGGCGCGTGTGTGTGGCTGGGCCGACAGCTCGGCGCGCAACACCTTGACGGCAATGTCGCGGCGAAGCTCTGGATCGTAGGCGCGATAGACCACGCCCATGCCGCCATTGCCGATCGGCGCACGCAGGCGATAGCGCCCCACGCACTGTCCGAGCTCGGGCTCGTCATCGTTCGAGCCGTAGGACCGGGCCAGCTCGTTGAACAGCAGGCGGCACGCTGCGCAGGCTTCGACGTGATCGTAGAGCAGCGCTGCGTTATCCGCGAACCGCCCCTCGGCGACCGCGAGCAACGTATCTTCGGTCGGACACTCCACGCGCTTGATTGTAACGGGAAACTTGTCATCATCAGCGCGATGCTCGCGTCCCCGTTTTCCGCCGAGCTGGCCCGGCGTGCGACTCCGGAATGCCCTGGTCTCGAAGGCCGGATCGAGACGCTCTGGCAGCAGGCGGTCGCTGCCTGGCCCGGCATCGAGCTCGACCGCGGTATCTTTTTTCCATATCTTGCCGCCCGGTGGCCATCGAGCGCATCACTCGAGGACTGGCTTACAAAAGCGCATGTGACAGATCTCTATCTCGCATGTGCATGCGCATGCGGCATTACGCGTGCCATCGAGGTATTTGACACCGTCCATCTGACGAGGGCGGGCGAGTACGTGGCGCGAACGAGACCGGATGGCTCATTCCTCGACGAGGTGCGCCAGGTATTGCGCGAGAAGCTGTTTGTCACGGAGACGCGCAAGATCACGGAGTACTCCGGCCGAGGATCGCTCGGCGGCTGGGTACGCGTGCTTACCGTGCGCACTGCGGTTGATCTCCGCCGCCGCCGCGGAGAGCGCCTCCCGCTGCTACCGGCCGAGACCCCATCGGCGATCGATCCGGAGCTCGGCTACCTCGCGGAACGATACCGCGGCGAGGTGGAAGGTGCGTTCCGCCACGCTCTCGCCGCGCTGGACGGCGAGCAACGAACCCTGCTGCGCATGCATTTCGTGGATGCGGTCACGCTCGACGAGCTGGCGCAGCTCCGGAACGTGCATCGCGCGACGATCGCACGACACCTCGCGGCTGCACGACGGACGATCCTCGACCAAGTCCGCAGCCAGCTCCGCGAGCGGTTCGCGCTCTCCATCGAGGAGTTCGCAAGCTTGATCCGGCTGGTTCGCAGCAGGCTCCAGATCAGTGTCGGCCGGCTGCTGGCGGAGTAACGCGGCCCACCGGGTCTGAACATTCCGATTGCCAGCGTGTGCCGCACGAAAATCGTGCGACGCCTGCCGGGCTCGCTCCGTCATCGGGGTACGAGCCGGTCATTGAGCTGTATCCGCATGGGACAACGCAGAGGAGATGAGGACACACAAGCAGCGAGGGCTGGATTGTTCAACGATCTTGTAGGTGGCGTGCCACCGAAATCGGAGGCAGACCTCTGCGATGCCGCACCGGTGGACCTGTGCAGCATCGGCCTCGGGCCCTCGAACCTCAGCCTCGCCGCACTGGCGGCTCCCCTGCCGGAGCTGACCACGCTGTTTCTCGAGGCCAATGACCGGTTCCAGTGGCATCCCGGCCTGCTGCTGCCGCAGGCGGAGCTCCAGGTCTCGTACCTCAAGGATCTGGTGACCCTGGTCGACCCGACCAATCCGTACTCGTTCCTCAACTTTCTGGCCGAGCAGGGACGGCTCTACCGGTTCCTGATCGCCAACCGCGACACCAACGTGTCCCGTGCGGAGTTCACCCAGTACTACGCGTGGGCAGCCCAGCGCATCCCGTCCGTCCGGTTCGGACACCGTGTGACCTCGGTCGACCACGACGGGCACAGCTTCATCGTCCGTTCCGCCCGCAGGCCCGCGGTACGTTCCCGCAACCTGGTCGTGGGCGTGGGACGAGAGCCCTACGTGCCCGAGGCGGCGCACGCGGCCCTGGGTACGAACCTGTTCCACGCATCGGAGTTCCTCCGCCGCGATCCGGAGCTCGCCGAGCGCAGCGTCGTCGTGATCGGCGGCGGGCAGACCGGCGCCGAGCTGGTCGACCATATCCTCGGCCAGGACATGCTCCCGCGCCGGCTCACCTGGATCTCGCGGCGCCACGGCTTCCTGCCGCTGGACGACTCCGCGTTCTCCAACGAATGGTTCAACCCCGAATTCGTGCGCCGCTTCTACGCGCTGCCCGAGCCGACCCGGGGTTCCCTGCTGGCCCGGCAGCAACTGGCGAGCAACGGTATCTCCGAGCACCTGCTGAGCCGGATCTATCGGCGCCTCTACGACCTGGACTATGTGATCCCCAATCGGCTCCAGTACGCGCTGCGGCCCTCGTGCGAGCTGACCGGCGTGACCCGGGATGGCGACCTGATGCGGGTCACGGTCGAGGACACGATCGCCGGGCGCCGCGAGACGCTGCTGGCCGACGTGGTGATCCTGGCGACCGGCTACCGCCATGTGGTGCCCGGCATGATCCGCCCGCTGCTGGACGACGGAGGGTTCGGCGACGTGGAGACCAACTTCGACTACAGCCTGCGCTGGCGGGGCGCCGCCCGGGGGCGGATCTACCTCCAGAACGCCGCCGAGCGGACCCACGGGGTCGCCGATCCGAACCTGAGTCTGGCGGCCTGGCGCAGCGCAGTGATCGTCAACAGCGTTCTCGGCCGCGAGGTCTACCGCACCAGCGCGTACGGATCCGTCCTGCGGCAGCCGGAGGACGAGGCGGATCCGGCCGAGCGCGAACTCGTCGCGACGAACACGGGAGGACTGCGATGAATCCGTTACTGGCCAGGGAGCGCACCGAGCTGACACCGGCGGGCGACGAGCTGTACATGATCGATCTTGCATCCGAGCAGGCGCTGGCGCCGGCGCCGTTCCAGGCGTCGTGGTGGACCGTCGTCGCGGGAAGCGCCACCGAACCCGAGCAGCACGCGGTCCACGAGATCTGGATCATCGAGGCCGGCTCCGGCGAGCTCACCTGCGGCGAGACGACGATGGCCGTACGCGCGGGCGACGTGCTCCGGATTCCGCCGCACACCCGCCACGTCATCGCCAACGCGGGGCCGGATCTGCTGACGGTCTACTCGCTGTGGTGGGGCTGATCGGATGCGGCCGTCCTGGGACACCGTCATCGTCGGCGCCGGGATCATGGGCGCGCTGATCCAGGACCATCTGCGGACTCTGCGCCCGGACGCCTCGGTGCTGGTGCTCGACCGGTCGGTGCCAGCCGCCGGGGCGACCGGACGGTCCGCCGGGCTGTGCCTGCCGCTGGCCGACACCCCGGGCCGGGCCGAACTGGTGCGGTCGAGCCATGAGTACCTGCTGCGGCAGGCGGATCGGTTCGGGGCGCGGATCGTCCGGCCCGTCGAGATGTGGTTCGTGACGACGCGCCCGTCGCGCGATCGCCTGGCGGCGCGCTGGATCGGCAGTCCGTTGCGGACGGTCGGCCGGGACGCCATCGAGACGGCCTACGCCGGCCTGCGACTCGAACCCGACGAGATCGTGTCGGCGTCGAGCGGTGACTGCTTCGCCGTCGATGCGGGGCGCCTGGCGCGGTGTCTTCTCGATGCCGGGAACGCCACCGTCTGGGACGGATGCACCGTGGTCGGCGTCCAGCCGCGAGCCGACCGCGTCGAGGTCCGGATGGCCAGCGGCGCGACCGTTCTGGCGTGTTCGGTGGTGCTCGCGACGGGCGGGTGGCCACTGCCGGTCGACGGGTTCTCGCCGACCTGGCCCGCCAAGCGCATCGCCGCGCTCCAGGTCGACCACGCGGTCCCCAGCGGTACGCCGATCGTCGACTTCCTCGACGACGAGGTGTTCCTCATGCCCGTCCCGGGCGCGCCCTTGACGGTCAGCTTCCGGCGTACGGCCTGGGCGGGGGCGGGAGCCGACCTCGACCTCGCGACGACGCAGGACGACCTCGACGAAGGGCGTGCCGCCCTGCGGCGGCGGGCACCGCAGCTCGCGGATCGGGTGGTCGGAGCGCGCGCAGCCTACGACGGATACCCCGACAGCGGAGAACCGGTGGTGGCTGCGATCGGGGACGGCCGCGTCGTGGTCGCGGGCGGGATGGGCGGATCGGGTGTCCGGCTCGGCCCGGCCGTTGCCCGCCGAGCCGCGTCGCTCGTGGCGACGGTCGCGGGCGTCCGGACGCAGGAGCCCGTCAGATGACGACACAGGCTGGAACCAAGAGGACGTCAATCCTTTCGTGGAATGACAGCAAGCACAAGGAGACCACCATGCGGGGGCACGTGGCACGCGCCTACGGCGACCGGCGCAGGTATCTGATCGTGGCGGCGTACCCGACGCCCAATGGAGCGCTGCACCTCGGCCACCTCGGCGGCCCCTACATCCGGGCCGACGCGCTGCGCCGGTATCTGGAGTCGCGCGGACATCAGGTGGTCAGCATCGGCACGTCCGACTCGTGGGAGTCGAACGTGCTCTACACGGCGCTGAAGGAGGAGCGGCCCGCGTGCGCGGTCGTCGCCGACTACCACGCGGCCATCAAGCGGATCCTCGGCGGCTTCGACCTGCTGCACGAGGACTATCTCGACATCCACGAGCCGGAGCTGTTCGCCGCGCATCGGGCGTACAGCGATGAGCTCGTCGCCGCGCTGACCGCCGACGGCCGGATCGCGTACCACGAGGAGCACCTGCTCCACGACGAAGCCAGCGACCGGCTGCTCGTCGGGTGCTGGCTCGCGGGCCGCTGCCCGCAGTGCGGCACCGGCGCGGTCGGCAACTCGTGTGAAGCCTGCGGCCTGTGGTTCGGCCCCCTCGACATGGTGAGCCCCGGGCCTCGCGTGACGCCGGCGGGCCCGGTGGCGACGGTCGCGGTCACGAGCGCCTTCGCGGTAGCCGACGCCTCGATGGAGCCGGACCGCTGCGGACCCCGGATCGGCCACCGTGCGACGTACCTGCCGATCGTGGAGAGCTACTGGAAATGGAACCCGGCCGGCATCCGGCTGAGCTACCCCATCGCCTGGGGCCTGCCGTGGCCGACGCCCGACCCCGACCCGCGATCGGTTCATTACAGCTACGGAACGCTGCTGTGGTCGGCGAGCAAGCTGATCGGCGAGGCGGCCGTCGCGCGCACCGGGGGTTCCGACCCGTTCTCGCAGGCGTCCGACACCGTGACCGTGGCGGTCGGCGGCATCGACGCGGTCATGCCGTGGCTGGTCCTGCTGGGGCTGGTGACGCCGAGCGCCGGCTTCCGGCCGTACGACTTCTTCGTCTTCAACCACTTCCTCCACCTCCACGGCTCGAAGTTCTCGACGTCGCGCCGCCATGTCATCTGGGCCGGCGACTACCTCTCGGCCGGCTTCGACACCGACTGCGCCCGGCTCTACCTCGCCGGGATCTGCCCGCAGACCGAGGCCAACGACTTCCGGTGCGACACGTTCGCAGCCTCGGGCGCGGACTGGGCCGGTCGGCTGGACGCGGCCGTCCGGCTGTCCCCGCGCACGTCCAGCGGTGCGCAGGATGTCGGCGAAGCGGCCTTCGCCGCGCTGACCCTGCAGGACCGGTGCATGGCGCTGCCCGACGTCGACGTCCGCGCCGCGCTCGCGGTCCTCGACGGCTGGCTCACGCGATCGGCGGAGTTCCCGGCACCGCAGCAGCGGCGGTGGTACCTGTGGTGCCTGGCGATCCTCGCCGAACCGTTCATTCCACGGTGGAGCGGACGGCTGTGGCAGGCGCTCGGATTCCCGGGCCGGCCGAACGTCTGGGCCCGGCCCGAGGATGCCCGTCTGAACCTGCCCTTCGAGGGACTCCGGCCCCCCAGCGAAGCGGCGATCCGCGCCCTCATGGACGCACCGTCGGCCGGTGGATCGGGGAACGCATGAGCAGCGTCATCTTCGTCGGGCTGCGCCCGTACCAGCTGGAGGCGACCGCCGAGATCCTCGGCGCGCGCCGGGCCGGCCTCCGCGTGGCCCTGCTGACCGACCGGGTTCCCCCCGGCACGGTCACGTCGCTCGTCGACGATGTGGAGATCACCGAGCCGCTCGTCCCGGACAAGGCCGTCGCCGCAGCGGCCCAGCTGGCTCGGCGCACCGGGGCTCGGGGCGTCGTCACGTGGGCCGATCGGGACGTCGAGCTGGTCGCCCGCATCGCCCGACACCTCGGCCTGCCCGGGCTCAGCGCCGACGCCGCCCGCCTGGTCCGCAACAAGCACGCCGGCCGGCTCGCGTTCGCCTCCCGGCCCGACCTGATCCCGCGGTTCCGCACGCTCCGCGGCGGCGACCTGCGCGAGGCCATCGCCGAGATTGGCTTCCCGGCGATCCTCAAGCCGCTGACCGGCTCCGGCAGCAAGGGCATCTTCGAGGTCCGCCAGGAGTCCGAGGCGATCGCCCGCTTCGACCAGCTGCGCCGCTACACGACGGGGTCCGGCGATCCGATGTTCAGCGCCACGGCGGATCAGTGGCTCTACGAGGAGTACCTCGAGGGCACCGAACACAGCGTCGAAGGCCTGGTCCAGAACGGCGAGGTGCGCATCCTGGCCATCACGGACAAGGTGACCGTGCCGCCGCACCACATCGAGCTCGAACACATCCAGCCCACCGCCCTCGACGAGGCGGCCCGTGCGGCGGTGGACGACCTCACGCGGACCACGGTTCGCCTGCTGGGCCTCGACGACTGCACGTTCCACCTGGAATGCAAGGTGGACGCCGGCGGCCGGGCCCGGCTGGTGGAGGTCGCGGGACGCCCCGGCGGCGGAATGATCGCCTCCCATCTCGTGCCGATGTCCACCGGCATCGACATGTGCGAGCAGGCGGTCCGGATCGCTGCAGGACTCGCGATCTCGCTGCCCGACCGCCGCCCGCACCTGTACGCCGGTGCCCGCTCGGTGTTCGCCGACCGGGCGGGGCGGATCGAGGACATCCGCGGCCTCGGCGCGGCGCTGGGCGTACGCGGTGTGACGCAGGCCGCGATCCTGATCCCGCCGGGCGGACAGACCCGGCTGCCGCCCGACGACTTCATGAGCCAGCGGGTGCTGACCGTCATCGCGACGGCCGGCGACCGGGACTCCCTCCACGGGGCCCTCGTCGAGTCCTGCGATGCCGTACAGATCGTGATGGCCGAGGCCACCACGAACGCCACGCTGGCCGACCAGTGGGATCGCATGCAGCGCATCCGCAGCATGGACGAGGCCCGAGCGGCCGTCCTGGGCCCCGGCTTCGTCGGGCAATCCAGCAACGTCACGCCTCGCTACCTTCGCCTCCTCGCCGAGCGCCTGGGGCTGGACGAGCGGTCGCGCGTGCTCGACGCCGGGGCGGGCAGCGGCGGGCTCACCCTCGCCCTCGCCGATGCCGTCGGATGCGCGGTCGTCGGGCTCGATCTCAGCCCCGAGGCGGTGCAGGTCGCCCGGGAGCGGCTGGGCCACCATCCCCGCGCACGGGCCGGGTTCCACGTCGGCGATCTGGCCGCCACCCCGGAGGATCTCGGCGAGTTCGACGCGATCCTGTCGTTCGGCTCCAGCTACTGGTCGGAGCCGGACCGGGCCGCCGAGCACTGGGCCGGCCGGCTGCGCCGTCCACACGGGACACTCGTCATGCTGTTCACCCGCGTGTACGCCGCGCAATCGGACCGCGACCGCGAGGTCGGCCTCCAGCGCGGCTTCTTCGAACCGCACCTGGACTGGGAGGGTGCGCTGGACAAGGCCGGCTTCACGGTCGCGTCGGCGGACCTGACCGACCTCGACGGCCTCTACTTCCGCGCGTACCTGTCGCAGCTGCGCGCGCGCCAGTCGGACTTGAAGGCGCAGATGGGCGAGGCGGACGGCGAGGCGTACATCGGGATGTTCGAGCAGCTGCTGTCCTACTACGACCGCGGCCTTTTGCGCCGCATCGAGATCACCGCCACCCTGAGCCCGCGTTGCGTCGAGAGAACGGAGCAGCCTTCATGACAGCTATCAAGCAGACGGTCCTGCTGATCGACCGGATCGGCTACAGCCACTACCGGCGGCCGGACGGCCGCTCGTTCTTCGAGGACTACGAGGTCGTCGTCCTCACCGACCGGGCCAAGCTGTCGCAGGTGCGCGGCGGCGAGATCCTGGCCGCCGTCGGCATCGACATCGACGACGTCGCCCTGCTGGAATCGGCGGCTCGCCTGCTGCACGAGCGATTCCGGGTCGACCGGATCGTCGCCGTCTCCGAACGCCTGCTGCTGCCCGCCGCGCGGCTTCGCGAAGCGCTGGGCGTACCCGGGATGGGGTCGGCCGACACCCGGATCTTCCGCCACAAGCTGCGCATGAAGGAGCACCTGATCGCCCACGGCGTCCGCGTGCCGGACTTCGCGCCGTTCACGGTGGCCCACGCTGTGACGCTGCTGGAGAAGTACCCGAGAATCGTCCTGAAGCCGGTCGACGGCATGAGCTCGATCGGGGTGTTCGTGCTCGACAGCGAGGCTTCCGTCCGCCGGCTCGCGCAAGAGCGCCCGGACCTCAACGAGGAGACCTACGACGTCGAGCAGCACATCGACGGAATGCTCTACCACATCGACACGGTCGTGAGCGCCGGTACGCCCACCGCCGTGAACGTCTCCTGCCTGGTCGATCCGACGACGAGCTTCACCACCCTCGCACCGAGCCGGAGCGTGAACCTCGCGGACGGGCCGGAGCGCGAGGCCCTGATCGCCTTCAACCGCCAGGTCCTGGCGTGCTATCCGTGGTACAGCGGGGTCACCCATCACGAGGTGTTCCTCGACCGCGCCGGCCGCCCGGTGTTCTGCGAGATCGCGGCGCGCCCCGGCGGGGGCGGGATCATCGCCGGATTCCAGCACCGCACCGGCATCAACCTCGACGAGGCCGCGGTGATGGCGCAGCTCACCGGGGAGGTCCCGAAGCCGACCGCCGATCGGACCGATCTGACCGGCTTCGTGATGGTCTATGGCCAGCCCGGCCCGCTGCGGGCCCTGCCCGAGCGACCGGACGAGCCGTGGATCCTGGAGTTCGACACCCTGAGGAAGGTCGGCGACGTCCTGGCGGCGCCGACGAGATGGGCCGAGGCGGTCGTGCTCGTCGCGGTCACCGGCCGCACCGAGCACGAGGTGACCGAACGCCTCGACGCCATGGCGCGACACGCCGGCGTGGCGATCGGAACACGCGCCGCGTGACCTCCCGCTCCCGCAAGCTCTCGGCTCCCGCGTGGTGGTTCATCGGCGGCTACGGGCTGTCGGCCACAGGGACCGGCCTGTGCTATCCGTTCCTGGCCATCTACCTGCGCCAGGCGCTCGGCCGGTCGTCGCAGGCGACCGCGCTGCTCCTGCTGCTGCAGGCCGGTGCGGCCGTGCCGATGTCGGTCATCGGCGGGCGCTGGTGCGACCGGCACTCGCCGCAGCTCGTCGCGGTCGCCGCACTGGGCGTACAGACCGCCGGCTGGGTCGTGCTCGCGGTCGCGTCGAACCTCGGCGGGGAGATCCTCGCCATGCTGCTGATCGGCCTGGGCACCGGCCCGTCCCTGGCCGCCGTGGTGCCGATCCTCACCCGCATCATCGACGGCGAGGCTGCGCGTACCCGCGCCTTCGCCCTGCGCTACCAGCTCCTCAACGTCGGCCTCGGGCTCGGCGCGATGATCGCCGCGTTCGCCCTGAACTCCCCGTCCGTCGCCACGTATCGATTGCTGTGCGCGTTCAACGGCCTCAGCTGCTTGCTGTACGCCCTGATCATCGTCGTGTGCGTACCCGTGCCCGGCGCGGCCGCTCCAGCCGCCGACGCTGCTCCGGTCCGCGCCTGGTACCGGCCGGGTGGCAGCTTCCGCCTCCTCCTGGGTGCGCAGTTCCTCCTGGTGACCTTCGGGCTGGTCCAGCTGGAAGCCGGTGTACCGCTGTTCGTCCGGACACGCATGGACGGCTCTGCGACCCTCATCGGCAGCCTGTACGCCCTCAGCACGCTGATCGTCATCGCCGCCCAGATGCCGATCTCGCGTCTCGTCGAGCGCGTCCACAAGGCACGGGCGCTGATCGCCATGAGCCTGGTGTGGGCGCTGGCCTGGATGACGGGGTTCATTGCCTCCACCACCATGGACAGCGGCACCCGGACCGGCCTGCTGGTCGCGATGGTCGTCCTCTTCTCGGCCGGCGAGTGCGCCTACAGCCCGGCCTTCTACACACTCGTCACGAACCTGTCCCCCGCGGGAGCGCTCGGCCGCTCCAGCGGCGCGGCCTGGGCCATGCACCAGGTCGGCAGCACCGTCGGTCCGCCGCTGGCCGTCTTCCTGGTGGCCGGTCCGGTATCGCTCTGGCTCGTGCTGGCCGGCGCCTCGGTGCTCGCCGCGATGACCGTGGCCGTCGTCGACCGGCGAATGCACCGGCACCGGGACGTCCACACCTCCCCGGCCGAGACGGTGGCGTCGTCCGCATGAACCGACCGATCTCGCTTCGACGGCGCCACGTGGACGGGCTGGAGCCTGCAGCCCGTCCGACGGGTTCACACCGGACGCCAACGTGCCGTGCCAGCTGAGACCTGATTGCCTCCCTGGACCCATCGGGCCATCGAGCAGCGCCATGCGCGTTGATCGCACGGGTGTGCTTGCTGGCCGGGCGATGATCGCGGCAGCCAGTCGTCGGAGAGACGGCGGCAGAGCAGTAGCGCGGCGGCTTGCCGTCACTTCATGGGTCGGAGCTACCAGCGTCGGTGTCGCTGGCGTGCGAACATCGTGGCCGTGACCTCGCTGATGTCGTCCGGCGATCCGCCGAGTGCGCGCTGTTCGCACTGCGGAGCGATCGCCGCCGGGCCGTGTGCCCGATGTCGGCGGCCAACGTGTGGCGATTGCTGCGAGCTCACCGAGGGTGGTGCGACGACGTTCGCCGTGTGTCTCGCGTGCGTGAAGCGCGGCGGCAAGTCGCTCACCGGCGCGTACGCGGGGCTGCTGTGGTGGCTGGGCGGGATCATCCTCGCGCTGGTAGCGGTCGCGGCGCTGCTGCTCCTGCTCCGACGCTGAGCACGATACTGGCGCCCGCCGATGACGACTTCGAGGACGAGACGCGGTGTCAGCAACGCAAGGATCGTGTCGAGCTCCGGCGAAGGATCCGGGGGCCGACGGCCGCGCCGACCAGCGCAGCCGCGGCGACCGGGGCCGCGTGCCACACCAGGACATGTCCGGCCGCATCGCGCGCGCAGACGGCCTGGGTGCCGAGCATGGCGAGCGAGCACGCGGCCAGCACCGTGCACAAGCCGACCCAGCTCTGCTGCCGGGGAGCTGCCTTGCGCAACATGATCAGGCCCGTCGCCGCGGGGGCGAGCGCGAGCCCCAGCATCCTCCAGATACAGGGTAACCCTCCGACCCAGGACATCGCAGCGAGCTCGATGGCCCTGCCGTCCGCGGGCCATCGGCTCGCGACCCGGAGCACCCAGAGCGCCCAGGCCGCGGCCGGGATGGTCCAGGCCAGCGGCGTCAGCTGGATGCCGGGAACGCCGAGGCAGAACGCGCAGCGCGCCGCAGAAATGAGCACGGCGATCAGCGCGGCGCTCTCCACCAGATAGCCGACGTCGAATAGCTTGCGCGCCAGGTCCGATCGCACCCCGAGCGCGAGGGTGCCCAGCGTCACGCACAGGGCCGCCAGCCCCGCCCACAGCACGGTGCGGGTGTTCACGTTCCCGAGACGGCGCACCGGGACCAGGTCGCTGGCCAGCGAGCGGACCAGCGCGTCGGTCGTCGGCGGCTGTCTGGCATTCGTCGCGCTCATGGTTCGGGATCGCCGATCAGCACACGGAGCCGCTTGTACCCGCGATGCGCCGTCACCTTGACGGTGGACGCTGTCAGGCCGGTCCTTGTCGAGATCTCTGCCACCGACAGGCCGTCGAACTTGAGCATCTGGATGATCTCTCGCTGGGCCTTCGACAGCTGTGCGAGCGCGCGACGGAGAATACCCGGCGCTCGATGATCACGCGCACTCGCGTCTGCGGATCCCGGGTCCTCGACCTCCGCTTCCGCGAGCACCTCGAACCGGTTCCGCCGCCGCTGCTTCTCGAGGTGATCGAACAGGCGATGTCTTGCGATCGCATACATCCACGGGCGAAACGGTCGCTCGGGATCGTAGGTGTGACGATCGCGGTGGATGGACAGCAGGGTGTCTTGAACGATCTCCTCCTGGCTGTCGACGTCGTGGAGCCGCTTGCGCACGAAGTCTCTCACGGCGGCTGCGACCTCGGTCAGCAGGGCCTCGTAGGCGAGGCGATCGCCGTCCTGTGCCGCTCGCATGAGCTCCGAGAGCCGGTGGTCGAGGTCTTGCAACTTTGCTCTGTATGCGGCCGGCGAGGGCCCCGGTTACACCGTTCCGCGCGGTCGCGTGCGCAGCCCGGCAGGTAACCGGGCGCGGGCGAGCGCCGCATTGCCCGGGCAAGGAGCTGCGAGCGTGGATGCCGCGCTCCGGAAAGGAAGCATGCGGACGATCTGGGATTGGATGATGTGGTTTCGGCGCGCGCCGGCTGCCGATCGGTGGGCGCTTGTGCCGCTCCGGCTTGTCGTGGGGTTCGGCTTCGCCGCGCACGGGTACGCGAAGCTGGCCCGGGGACCTGAGAGCTTCGCCGCCATCCTGTCGGGGATCGGCGTGCCGGCACCCGACCTGGCGGCGTGGGCGACCGTGGTGATCGAGTTGTTCGGCGGCATCGCGATGATGGCGGGCGCCGGGGTCGTCCTGGTGACGCCGCTGCTTGCGGCGATCATGCTGACGGCGCTGTTCAGCGTGCACCTTCGCTACGGGTTCTCGTCGATCCGCCTGAAGGCGATCACGAACATGGGGGCCGAGTTCGGCCCGGTCGGCTACGAGCTGAACCTGCTGTACCTCGCTGCGCTTGCGACCCTCGCTGCGAGTCGCCCGAGCGCGCTCTCGATCGATCGCTGGCTGGCCCGGCGACGGGAGCGCCGAACGCCGGTCTAGCCGGGGAAGTCTGTAACGATCGGCGTGGGGTCGCGTAGGCTGCGAGGCAACCATGACACTCCCTGGGCACGGCATGCTTCCACCCACCGAGCTACGAGAGTCGCGCGTCCAGCTGCACTGGGCGGCCCAGGTGCTGTCGGCAGCGGCGGATCGCTGGCTGCCGGCGCTGCCCGACGACGGCCATACCAGCATGACATGGAGCTCGGACACCGGCGCGCTGATCGGCAACGCGGCGGCATCCGGCCTGCAACTCGCACTCGCGGTGCACGCCTTCGAGCTCCGCGCCGTGCAGGGCGGCCGCACGCTGGCGGCGCTCGCGCTGATCGGGAAGACGCTCGCCGAGGCGATGCGCTGGGCCGACGCGCAGCTCGCTGGCGCCGAGGGTGGCACGGCGCGCGGGATCCGGGCGCGCGACTACGACATGCCAGATCATGCGGTGCGCGATGGCGCCGCGTTCTCGCCCGATCCGGCGGCGCTCGCCGAGCTCGCCGGCTGGTTCACGCATGGCGACGCGGTGCTGTGCGAGGCC
>DATAPF010000405.1:0-2784 GCA_036265355.1 Kofleriaceae bacterium
CGTCGCGCACGGCGGCGCGATCCTCGGCGGCCTCGGCGCGGGCGGTCGCGCGAGCCGCGGCCTCGTCGTGGTCGCCGCGATCGAACACCGGCAGCGGGATGCCGAGCGTGATCATCAGGCTCTGGTGCTGGTCGCCGGAGATCGTGAGGTTGTCGAGCGTGTAGCCGGCGCCGATCGTCGGATCGGGGATCCGCCGGTTGTGGGCCAGCGTCGCATCCCAGCCCAGCGCCTCGACCTCGAGCCGGCTGGCGATCCGCGCCGGACGGGCCTCGATCAGGGCCTGGGCACGGGCCTGGGCACGGGCCCCGGCCGGGGTTTCCGGGCCCGGTAGCGGCGCGCCGGCGTCGAGCGCGGTGTCGTCGAGCCCGTCCGCCGAGCACGGGGCGTACAGCATCGCGCTGCACGCCGCGATCGCCGCCGCGACGTCGGACTCGGCGCGCGCGAGCTGGAGCGCGACCGCCTGGGTGTCGAGCTCGATCCGCGCGAACTCGAGCGCCGACAGGTCGCTGTGATCGAGCCGCAGCTTCTCGCTGGCCTGGAGCTTCTCGGCCGCGGCGAGGTTGGCCGCGGCGGCGCTGCGGTGTGCCGCCACGTAGGCGAGCTTGCCGAGCATCTGGGTCGCCTCACCGAGCCGTGCGCCGAGCGTGCCGGTCGCGGTCGCGGCCGCGGCGCGCACCCGCAGGTCCGCAGCGTTCTGCCGCGGCCCGCGCTTGCCGAGCTCGATCAGCTGGTCGACGCCGGCGGTGAAGATCAGCGTCTTGCCAGGCGACAGCGGGGGATTCTCCGACCCGGGGCCGCCGTTCTGCGCGTTGGTCTGCCCGATCACGAGGTCGCTGACGCCGAGGTTGAGCTGCGGATTGGGCAGCGCGCGGGTCTGGCGTGCGGCCGCGCGCGCCGCATCGATCCGGGCGCGCTGCGCGTCGATCCGCGGATCTCGCTCGCGCAGCCACGCCGCGAGCTCGCCGGGCTGGGTGAGCAGCGCGCGCAGTGGTGGCGCGGGCTCGGCGCGCGCGGCGCTGGCCAGGCTCACGATCCAGGCAATGGACCACGCACGATGCATACGGCTCCGAACACAGACCTCGGCCGGATGCGCGCGTTATCCAGGGCCCGATGAAGAAACGGTGAAATCAGATCTCGACGCGGCGTGAATACATTTCTGCCTCACGTGAGGCGTTCTGGTGGGCGGCGTGCTTCAGCAGTGTTTAACGATCGCGCGACCTGCGGTCGTGCATCGTGCGGAGTACGGCATGCGCGACGCCGTTGAGTCATCGAGCTTCGCCGACGCCATGCGCGCGCCGGCGATGCAGCCGGTGCTCCACCTCGCGCGGCGCGCGGCGCGTCGGCGCACACGCGGGTCACCGGCGCCGACTACATCACCAGACCACCGTGGACGTCGATCGTTTCCCCGCTGAAGTAGTCGCACTCGATCACGAACTTGACCGCGAGCCAGATGTCCTCGGGCACGCCGACCCGGCCGACCGGGATCGCGCCGACCAGCGCGTCGCGCGCCTTCTGGTTCATGCCCTGGGTCATCGGGGTCTCGATCATGCCGGGCGCGACGCCGCCGACCCGGATCCCGAACGGCGCGAACTCGCGCGCCCAGGTCACCGTGTTGGCCGCGAGCGCCGCCTTGGCCGACACGTAGTTCGACTGGCCGCGGTTGCCGTGGCGCGCGATCGACGACAGGTTGACGATCACGCCGGGCCGCTGATCGGTCTCGACCATCTTCGCGACCGCGTCGCGCACCATGAACGTCGCGCCGGTCAGGTTGACGCCGATCACCGCGTCCCACTGCTCGCGGGTCAGCTTGCTGACCTGGCCGGTGGTGCGGTCCTTCTTGACCAGCAGGCCGTCGCGCAGGATCCCGGCGTTGTTGATCACGGCGTTGAGCCCGCCCATCGCGCCGGCCGCCCAGTCGACGAACCCGCCGACCTCGGCGTCGCTGGCGACGTCGAGCTTGCGGGTATGGACCGTGCCGGGCAGCCCGCGGGTCGACTCCGCGAGCGCGGCCAGGCCGTCCTGCTTGACGTCGCCGGCGGCGACCTGCGCGCCGGCCTCGGCGAGCCGGCGCGCGAAGTGGGCGCCCATGCCCTGGGCGGCCCCGGTGACAATGACCTTCAGCGAAGACAGCTGCATGGCGGCGTTCTTACCACCGCCGCCGCGCAGCTGACTACCCGACCGGCCGCCGCCGGCTCGTCGCTAGTGGCACTTGCCGTTGGTCGTGTTGCAGGTGGTCGACGCCGGGCACTGGGCGTCCACCGTGCACACCTGACACTTGCCGTTGCTGCCGCAGACACCGGTCTCGCAGTCGTCCGGGAACACGCAGCCCGTCGGCGCCGGGCAGTTCCCCGCGAGCCCGCCGTCCATCTTGTTGGCGGTGCCGTTGAGGCCGAACACGAAGGCGGCCAGGCCGTTGACCGTGATCGTCGTGTTGCCGTTCGTGCTCTTGCGCCGGTTGGTCAGGATCACGTTGTCGGCTTGACTGGCCGACACGGCGGCCGTGATCCCGAACCCGGTGACGCCGTTGATCGCGGTGGTCATGTTGGTCGCGATCGTCGCGGGGCCGTCCGCGGTCGGGGACTGCTTGAACGAGATCGGGGTGTCATTGGCGTTCATCAGCGTGTCCCCCTCCTTGACGAACTCGAACGTGATCGACTTGCCGAACCCGTCGTCGAGCGTGAAGCTCTGGCCGGTCTGGATGTGGGTGGGGTCGGCGTCGCTGGTCTGGACCGTGCTGTGCGCCTGGGTGGGCACGATCGGCGTCGCGCCGCGGCAGTTGTTATC
>DATAPF010000406.1:0-2467 GCA_036265355.1 Kofleriaceae bacterium
GCCTCGGCGACCGGCGAGGTCTTGCGCGGTGACGGGGTGATCCAGACCAGCCGGCCGCGCGGGGCGAGCGCGCGCGCGAAGCCGGGCAGGGCCGCGACCAGCATCGCGGCGGCGTCGATCTGGACCCGGCTGCCGAGCGGCGGGTTGGTGACGATCAGATCGATCGACCCGGGCGGGCCGGGGGTGCGCGCGTCGGCGGTCGCGAGCTCGGCGGTGACGCCGGCGGCGGCCAGGTTGGCGCGCGCGGCGTCGAGCGCGGTGGCGTCGAGGTCGGTGCCGAGCAGCGAGCGCAGCGGCCCGCGCCGGGAGCGCTCGACGAGCTCGACGCCGGAGCCGCAGAACGGATCCCAGACCCGGTCGCCGGGGCGGGCCTCGGCGAGCCAGGCCAGCGCGGCGGCGACGGTGGGGTGGGACGCGGCGGGCACGTCGGCGACGCGGTAGGCGAAGCGCGGATCGTCGAGCCGGCGCGGCACGAGCGCGAGGGTCCGCGCGGCGTCGTCGACGACCACGTCCCACGTCGTCGCGGTCGGATCGTTGACCAGATCGGGGGCGGCCGCTGCCACCGCCTGCGCGGCGCGCCACACCACCGCGCGCTTGTGGCCGTGCTCGAACCCGAGCCGCCAGCGGATCGGCCCCTCGGTCCACGCGCGGAGCACACCGAGCACCGGTGGCGCCGCGAGGGTCTGCGCGACGGCCGCCGCGAGGTCGTCGCCCGCCGCGAGCGGGAACGCGATCGCCAGCGTCGCCCACAGCCGCGACGCGAACAGCGCCGCCGGCGGGGCGGTCAGCCGCAGCTCGGCGGCGCGATCGCCGACCGGGCGCGCGGCCAGCCCCAGCGCGGCGAGCTCCTCGAGCAGCAGCGGGCCGAGGCCGGGCCGGCAGCCGAGCTGGACGGCAAGCGCCGCCGGCGGCGCGAGGTCGTCCCGGATCCGGGACGGGGCGCCGCGCGCGGCGGTGCGCTCCCCCATCAGCACGGCGCGATCGCGCAGCCGCGCCAGCTCGGTGTCGCCGCCGGCGTCCAGCGCCTTGAGCCGGCCGACCGCATCGTCGCCGCCGAGCTTGCCCAGCGCCTCGGCCAGCGCGCGCCGCTCGTCGGGCGCGGCGTCGCCGGCGTCCCAGCGTGCGATCAGCACCTGGCGCGCGTCGTCGCCGCCGAGCTTGCCGAGCGCGACGGCTGCCGCCTTGCGAACCCGCGGCGGCCCGTCGGCGATCCGCGCCAGCAGCGCCGCGCGCGCGTCGGCGTCCCCGGCGCGCGCGAGCAGGCCGAGCGCACGGACCAGCCGCGCCTTGCCGCCGTCGTCGGCGGTGGCGAGCCGGGCCTCGACCGCGGCGCGCCCGCTTGCACCGAGCCCGGCCAGCGCGGTCGCCGCGCGCGCCGCGGCCGGGTCGTCGCCGGTCACCACCAGCTCGACCAGCGCGGGCGCATCGCGGGTGCCCGGCGTGAACCCCGGCCGCGCGAGCTCGGCGGTCAGGTCGAAGTCGGCGGCGCGGGCCATGGCGGCAAGGTAGCGAAGATCATGGAGGCTTGTCGGGATCGACGAGGGAGAACTGAGATCGGGGCAGGGTGGGCTGAGCTCCACCGGGCTGTTGCGCAGGGCGATGGCCCGGCGGTCGCAGACATGTCCGCGCGGATCGCGGGTGAGCGCGAGGGCGAGCCCGCGACGCAGGAGATAGGTAGCAAGGATCCGGCGGGCGGGCGGCGGGCCGAGGACCCGGCGCGTAGCGATTGCGCTCGATCGGCCGATCGGGGATCTTGGTGGACGGCAGGCGGTGGCTCGACGAACCGATGTGCTGCGGCTGTCCGTGGGGACCTCGCGGGGAACGGGGTTCGCCATCGCACCGGACCGCGTCCTGACCTCGCTCCACGTCGTCGGCAAGGTCGTGGACGGCGAGCTCAGGCTGCACGGCGAGTCGATCCGGATCGCCGCGGCGATCGCGACCGGCGACGACGACGAGCTGCGCGAGGCGGTGTGCGTGGCCACGCGCGCCGACATCGTCGATCACGATCCCGAGCTCGACTGGGTCGCGATCCGAGTCGACGCCGAGGCGTTCGCCGGCGTCACCGTGCCGGCGCTGGGTGGGGTGGCGGCGTCGGACCAGTCGGCGAGCTGGAGCACCTACGGGTTTCCCGACGGCAACGACCGGCTGGGCAAGGCGACCGGCGGCGTGATCGAGTCGACCGCCGCGCTGGTCCGGCTCGGCTCGTCGGTGCGCACCGCGATCCAGGCGTTCTCGCGCGAGGCCGGCGCGGCGTCCGGCGGCGCGGTGCGCGGCTACTCCGGCGGGCCGGTGATCGTCGATGGCCACGTCGTCGGCCTGCTGTGCGCGGCGAGCGAGGACGCCGACGGAAGGTCGGCCGAAGGCACGCTGTACGCCATCCCGCTGACCTCGATCGCGCGGCGGCTGGGGCTGGCGCTGGACGCGCGAGCCAGCATCGGCTCGCCGCGCCCGCCATCCGTGCTGCCGG
>DATAPF010000407.1:0-1815 GCA_036265355.1 Kofleriaceae bacterium
ACCAGCTGCTGGCGCATGTCGACGGGGTGATCTGCGCGGTGCTCGACGCGCGACGCGGGGAGGTGTTCGCGGGCTGCTTTCGCCACGGCGTCTTGCTTGCGCCCGAGCGGGTGATGGCCCCGGGCGAGCTCGGCGACCCACGCCGCCAGCTCGCCGGGCGGCATCACCCGCTCGGGGCCGAGCGCGGCGCCGTTGCGGTAGCAGCCGGCGAACAGCTCGCCGCGCCGCGCGTCGAGCGCCGCGCAGATCACGCCGTCGGCGTGGACCAGCAGCAGCTGGCCGGCGAGCTGCTCGGCCGCGTCGGCGGCGAGCGCGGCGAGCGACGACACCGCCCACAGCGGCCGGCGGGCGGCGAACGCGATCCCCTTGGCGGTCGCCATGCCGATCCGCAGGCCGGTGAACGAGCCCGGACCGGCGCCGATCGCGATCGCGGTGAGGTCCGCCGGGGCGACCGCCGCGTCGCGACACACCTGGTCGATCGCGACCAGCAGGTCGGCGCCGCGGCCGGCGGTCGAATGGCGCGCCTCGGCGAGCACCCGGCCGTCCTCGTCGACGATCGCGATCCCGGCGGTCGCGGTCGATGTATCGATGCCGAGCAGCCTCATTCGCAGCCTCTTCGCAGCCTCATCGCAGGATATCGTTGCGCAGCGCGAGCGCGGTGATGAGCAGGACGAGGGCGAGCCCGACGTTCTGGACTCGCTCGCGGGTCGCCAGCGCCAGCGGCCGGCGCGACACCGCCTCGATCGCGAACACCAGCAGGTGGCCGCCGTCGACCATCGGGATCGGCAGCAGGTTGATCAGCGCGAGGTTGATGCTGATCAGCGCGAGCAGGAGCACGAAGCTGTCCCAGCCCTGGTTGCCCGACACCGACGCGACCCGGTACATCATCAGCGGCCCGCCGAGCGCGTCGCTCGGGGTCTCGCCGCTCAGGATCTGGAACACCCCGGACACGATCGTCGCGATCGTCTCGCCGGTGCGCTCGAGCGCCTTGGACAGCGCGAACCCCAGGCGGCCCTCGATCGCGATCGTCGCGCCGGTGCCGCGGTCGACGTCGTTGCGCGCGCCGAACACCAGGCGGGTCACGCGGTGGCCGTACTCGTCGAGCTGGCGGCGATGGACCTGGGTCAGCTCACGGGACATCGTCTGGGTCGCGCCGGCGATCGCGCGCTTCCAGGTCAGCCGGAACGCCCGATCGGGCGCGGCCTGCAGCCGCTGGTCGAGGTCGATCCAGTGGGTCACCGGCGCGTCGTCGAGCGCGGTCACCAGGTCGCCGGACCGCAGGCCGGCGCGCTCGGCCGGCGAGCCGGCGTCGACGTGGGCGACGAACATCTCGGCGCGCTCCAGCCCGGTGTAGGTCTGGCGCTTGCCGCCGTCGAGCTGGGTCTCGGGGACCAGGTCGGCGAACCCCGGCGCGAGCAGCTGGATCTGCGGTGCGCCCGGGACCTCCATGCCGCGGAAGTAGACCAGGCTGGTCCGGCGCGCGAGCTTGCCGAGGTGGTGCTGGACCTCGCCCCAGCTGCGCACCGGCTGGCCGTCGATGCTGATGATCAGGTCGCCGGTGGCGAGCCCGGCGCGCGCGGCCGGCGCGTCGCTGTCGATCACCCCGACCAGCGGCGCGAACGGCGCGTGCGTGATCCCGATCCGGCCCTGCAGCGTGACCGCGCCGTCGCGATAGCGCACGGTCTCCTCGAGCGGCGTGACGTAGCGCTCGAACACCCGCGCGTTGCGAGAAACTCGCAGGTGAACCTCCTTGCCGGGCGACGACCGCACCGCGGCCTCGCGCTCCTCCCAGTAGCGCACCGGCTTGCCGTCGAT
>DATAPF010000408.1:0-11341 GCA_036265355.1 Kofleriaceae bacterium
CGTCGCGGCCAAGCTCCAGTTCCGCCCCGGGATGGACACCGACACGCTGGTCGAGGCGATCAACGCGTTCGAGCGCGCGCTCAAGGCCAAGGTGCCCGAGGTCCGGTGGAGCTTCATCGAGCCCGACAACACCGACTGACGCGACCGGATCACCGCAACGAGATCGCCGCCCCCGGTGATGCGGGGAACGCCGTCTGTCGTAAGCTCGCCCCCGTGTCGAGCGCACCCCCGGGTCCCACCGACCCATCCACCCCCGCGGCCCCCGCCGCCGCCCCCCCGCGGCCGTTCCGCGTGCTGGGCCTGCAGCAGATCGCGATTGGCGGGCCGAGCAAGCCCGCGCTGCGCCGGCTCTGGGTCGACCTGTTCGGCGTGCCGGTGACCGGCACGTTTCGCAGCGAGCGCGAGAACGTCGACGAGGACATCCTCGCGATCGCCGGTGTCGAGATCGATCTGATGCAGCCGATCGATCCGCAGGGCAAGCCGCGGGTCCACGAGCCGCCGCTCAACCACATCGGCCTGTGGGTCGATGACCTGCCCGCCGCGGTCGCCTGGCTCACCGCGCAGGGCATGCGGTTCACGCCGGGCGGGATCCGGCGCGGCGCCGCCGGCCACGACGTCTGCTTCATCCACCCCCGGGGCGACGCCGGCACGCCGCTGTCCGGCGAGGGCGTGCTGATCGAGCTGGTCCAGGCGCCGCCGGACGTGATCGCGCGGCTCGGGGCGTAGCCGGGCGTCCGCCCGGGGCAAGCAACGCGTGATCAGGCCGCGATCGGACGGCGGCGGCGACCGCGCAGGAATGCGAGCAGCGCGAGCGCGAGCGCGAGCGCGGCGCCGGGCGGCTCCGTCGTGTTGCAGCCGCCGCCATGGCCGGTCGCGAGCCCGTTGCCGGTGACGTCGACGACCGCGATCGGGGTGACATCCCCGTCGAGAAACACCCGTAGCTGGCCCGCCTGCGGGCCCGGGGTCGTCGGCGTGAACTGCACCGCGATCGAGATCGTTGCATCGGGGCCGAGCACCGGATCGGAGAGCGGCGTCACCGCGAACGCGGCGTTATCGGTCGCGATCTCCTTGATCGCGAGCGCGCCCGTGGTCTCGAGGCTGTGAATCGTCAGCGTCGCCTCTGCCGTGCTGCCGACCCGGACGTCACCGAACGCGAGCGCCGTGTCGGACTGAACCATGGGCGCGCGGGCGGTTCCCGCCAGGGGAACCACGACGTGATCGCGATCGCCCGGGGTCCCCAGCTCGAGCGTACCGCTGTAGCTGTCCACGGTCGTGGGTTGGAACTCGACGGTGATCTCGGCCGATCCACCCGCAGCGAGCGTGATCGTATCCGGACCGACGAGCGCAAACGCGTCCCCCGTGACCACGATCGGCACCGTGATCGGCGCGGCCGCGACGTTGGTGATCGCAATCGTCTGCTGGGCGCTGTCGCCGCGCAGCGCCCCGGCGAATGCGATCTGCGATCTCGACAGTGCGAGCTGGTGATCGACGATGCGCGCATCGAGCTGGACCAAGAAGGTCTCTCCAGCGCCGAGCGGGAACCCGATCACCTCCTGCAGGTCGCCGACGGTGGCAGGCGTCAGGCGAACCGTGCGGGTGACGCTGGCGCCGGGGGCAATGCTGAACGGGCAATCGCCGACAAGCTCGAACTGCGGTGCCCCCAGACATGTGCCGAACCCACGCTCCACATCGCTGTGATTGATGATCGTGAACGTCTTTTCGATGGCAGGTGCATCGACTCGCCAGGTTCCGAAGTCGAGACGCCCGTCGCCGGCTACCGCGTCCGCGGTGACGAGCTCGAACCAGGGAGGCGCCATGACATTCGCCTCGTACTGGGCGACCTCGCCCTGGCCAGTGTCGAACGCGAGCGTGACGTTGCCGATCCGATGACCGATCGTGGTCGCCGTGAACGTGACCAGGCGGTTCACCACCTCGCCGGGACCCAGCGTCGTGCCGACGAGGTCGGCGATCGTGAACTCGTCGTCATCGGAGGTCACCGACGTGACCGTACGCGTCACAGGCGACGAGTTATGGATGCGGACCGGCAGCGTGTAGACGGCGCCCTGTGGCACGGACTCGAACGTCCAGGCGCCCGGCTGGATCTGCTTGAGCACCGTGGCGAGCAAGTCGGCGCGCCCCACGACGGCCGCGTCCGCCAGGACGTCGAAGTGCGCGTTCACGTCCTGGCCAGTCGCCGGGATGGTCGTATCGAGCGTGACCGTCGTGTCCAGGGTTTCACCGGGAAGCACGGTCCTGGGCAGCGTCCCTGATGCCGGCGCCGCGGTGAACGCGCTGTTCGAGAACGCGAAGCCGGTGACCATCACGGGATCGCTCGCGGTGTTCGTCCATTGCACCGGAGCCTGCGAGACCTCGTACGCGAATACCACCGGCAAGGTGGTCGAGATCGCTGCGGGGCTGAGCAGACCACCGGTGCACAGCAGGTGGACCGAGACGCGGCCTTCCGCTCCGCAGTCCGTGGTGCACCAGTTGAAGTCGAAAGAGCCAGATAGCATCCCGGGATCGTCGGGAACACAGGCGATATCCCAGAATGCCTCCTCGCCAGGGCCCAGACTCCCGCCCATCGCGGACGTGAGAAAGGGCCCCCCGGCGACGAGCGGGCCTCCGAACACCGCACTCGTGCGGCCGTTGTGGATTCGAATTCGCTGGGTGAGACTCGGAACGTCGAAGGCGGTGTGCTCGAACGTCAGGGTCCCGCTCGATGGTTCGACGATCTCCACCGAGTCGGCCGCCGCCGTACCTCCAGCCGCGATTCCGGCCGCCAGGATCACGCACTGCGCGCGGAGCCGCCAGTGCGACGTGGCGCCCCGAGCGCGACATCGGTGCAGGGTCCTCGTGATCGCGGCCGCTACGCTCCCATTCGCCATCATGGGACGATGATCCCGCGGACCGCCAGGACCAGCAAGCTCCACAGCGCTCCGTCATGGGTGCGCGCAATCGCGCACCGCGGGGATGTACCTCCTCGGCGAGCGCGGGTAACCACGTACGGCACCCGGCGTCATTCGGGAAGCGGTTTGCCCTTCGTTTCCGGCACGAACCACGGAACGATCAGGCCGAGCACGTAGATCACGCCGAACGTCATCGCGGTCCTTGGAATGCCCCCCAGGCTCCGGATCATCGTCCCCGCCAGGATGGGAAAGATCCAGGCGATCAGCCGGGTCCCGTTGAACACGATGCTCGCCGCGGTGGAGCGCACGCTCGGCGTGAACAGCTCGGCCGGGTAGATCGCCAGCCACGAGTACGCCAGCCCCAGCGTGAAGAACCCGTTGACCGCGACCACCGGCAGGATGGCCTGGACCGACGTGATCCAGAAGTACGTCACCGGCGTCAGCACCAGCGCCCCGGCGTAGGTCAGCACGAGGAACCTCCGGCGGCCGATCGCGTCGATCAGGAAGCCCGAGGCCATGTACGCCACGACGGCGCCCGCCGTGTACAGCACGCCCGCCGCGGCGGCCCACTGGTCGGGATGCGGCCGCTTCTCCTGGCCGGCGAGCGTCTGGACATGGGCGGGCAGCCAGGTCGAGATCGCATACCAGCCGACGATCGAGGTGAGCGACAGGACGAACAGCAGCAGGATCCGCCGGCGGCTCGCGGGCTCGCGAAACACCTCGGTGACCGTGAACGGCCGGCGATCGCCGCCGGCGACGCCTCGCTCGGCCTCGGTCGCGGCCCACCGGCGCTCGCGCACGGCCTTGAGCCACGCCTCGGACTCCGCCATGGCGCGCCGGATGTACAGCGTGAACAGCGCCGGGACGGCCCCGAACAGGAACATCAGCCGCCACGACTGATCGCCCAGCGGGCTCCAGCGGTTCACCAGCCACCACAGCACGGCGGCGAGCAGCGTTCCCCACCCGAACCCGGACTGCAGGAAGCCGGCCCCCTTGGCGCGCGCGCGGTCGGGCCAGGTCTCGGCGATCATCGCGACGCCGGTGCTCCACTCGCTGCCCATCGCCATCCCGGTCGCGAACCGCAGCGCGATCAGCGCGAAGAAGCTCTGGCTCAGCGCGGTGAGGCCGGACAGCGCCGCATAGAGCAACACCGAGCCGATCATCACGCGCTTGCGACCCAGGTAGTCGGCGAGCGTTCCGCCGATCAGCCCGCCGATGCCCCAGCCGAGCAGCGTCGCGCCGATCGCGATGCCGGCCCAGGTCGTCGGCGTCTTGAGCTGCTCGGGCGACAGCAGGCTGCGCAGCGCGACGGGCAGCACGGCCACCAGCGCATACGTCTCGTAGCCGTCGAAGATCCAGCCGAGGAAGCTCGCCGTCAGGACGCGCCAGTGGGTGCGCGTCAGGCCGGTATGCCAGCGGCTCGAGGCAGGGGCGGTGGATACCATGGGCGCATCGTAATGGAGGTGGCAAGTGCCCGAGGCTCCCGGGTGGCGCCTGCCGGGATCGGGTGGGTTCAGGGCGTTAACCGAGCCCCGAGTGGGTCGAATCGTTCCGCGCTCGACGAGGGCGTCGTGCCCGATGACCGGACGGTTGACCCGGCCTGCAGCGTTCGGCTGCGGGCGGCGGCGCGGTCGAGGTGCAATGCCCCGAACGAGGCGGAGCGCACGATCGGGTGGTGAGAAGCCGGGGCAGGAACAACCGGGGGCGGGTGGGCGTACTACGATGTACGACGATGTCTCCCGCCATCGGCTTCACGGTACGGCCGATCCGGATCCTCGCCTCGGTGATGGGGCTGGTCGGGTTCGCCGGCTGCTACAACGCGGCGGCGCTGCCGGAGGGGGCGCCGTGTCAGCGGTCGGAGCAGTGCCCGGAGTCGCAGCAGTGCGTGCTCGGGAGCTGCTCGCTGAGCGCGCCGCCGGCCGATGCGCACCCGACCTCGCCGGCCGATGCGACGACCGACGCGATGGCCGACGCGATGGCGGTGGCGTGTGTCGCCGACGGCCTGACCTGCGCGAGCGGCACGGCCCCGGTGGCGTTCCCGTGCGGCACCCACTGCTGGGTGAAGTGCATGGAGATGGTGCCGCGCGCCACCGCCGAGACGAGGTGCAACGGCTGGACGGGCGCGCTGGGCGAGGTCGACAACGCCGACGAGGACAGCTGCGTGAACCAGCGCATCGGGACCACCCCCGCGCTGTGGATCGGCATGATCCAGGGCGCCGGCGCGACGACGCCCGACGACAAGTGGGCCTGGAACGGCGCTGCGCCGGTCACCTACAAGATCTGGCGGGCCGTCACCGAGCCCGACGACGGGGACGGTGGGGTGGAGATGGGCAACGAGCAGTGCGGCACGATCCGGCCCGGCGGAGGGTTCGACGACGACCCCTGCGCCCAGCCGTATCCGTTCTTCTGCACGCGCCCGCTGTTCCGGTGATGCGCGGCCCCGGTGCGGTCACCGCGGCGCGGGCAGCAGATCGGGCAGCGCGTCGCCGAGCAGCGCGACCAGCGAGGCCATCACCGCGACGCTGGCGCGCTGCCAGGCATCCAGATCGTTGTACGTCGGATCGTTGCCGGCCGCGTCGATGACGTCGGTGACGCCGCGCAGGATCAGCACTCGCGTGTGGTTGTGCGACGCGACCCACGCGATCGCGCCGGACTCCCAGTCGCCGGCGCCGGTGTGGTACCTCGCCGCGAGGCCGGCGACCGCGGCCGGATCGAGGTCGCGATCCGCCGAGACGATCGGGCCGACGGCGACGCGGCCGGCGAGCCGGGCCGGCCACGCCGAGGTGTCGAGCCGGGTGCGGAAGTCCGCGATCGCCTCGTCGGGATCGCCCATCCGCTCGACGATGTCGTAGATCGTGGTCTCGCTCGCGAGCACGATGTCGCCGACCTTGCGCTCGCCGCCGAACCCGCCGCAGGTGCCGAGGTTGACCACCAGGGCCGGGTGCCAGCGATCGATGGCGTACTGGGTCGAGCCCGCGGCGGCGACCTTGCCGTAGCCGCCGTGGAAGAACACGACGTCCTGCCCGCCGAGCCGGTGGATGAGCCACTCGCCGAACGGCGCGTCGTGCTGCGGCGCCTCGGGCAGCTGCGCGCGCAACACCTTCCACTCGGCGCTGGCCGAGATCATCGCGACGACCCGCGGGCCGGGCGCGCCGGGAGCGCTCGGCCCCCCCGCGCCGTGGCTGCAGGCCGCGATCGCACCCGCCAGGGCGAGCGGAAGCGCGGCGGGCAAGGCGCGACGGAGCGGGCGCACGGTCCGCACGATGTAGCACGAGGGTCGCGGGCCGCGCGCTCAGTCCTGGAACAGGTTCTCGGACTCGGTCTCCTGGCCGTGGCGATCGCCGTGCAGCGCGTCCGACAGATCGTTGGTGGTCTTGCGCAGCCGGGCGCCGAGCACCTGGACGAAGCTCCACAGCATCTTGGTGGCGAGCGCCGGCTCGCGCTTGATGATGTCGTAGAAGTCCTTGCGGTGGATGACGACCAGCCGGGTGCCCTCGGTGGCGCGCGCGGTCAGCGAGCGCACCGAGCGATCGATCAGCGCCATCTCGCCGAAGTGATGGCCGCGGGTCAGCTCGGCGACCGGGGTGTCGCCCTTGGCGAGCCGCACGGTGCCCGACAGCACGACGTACATCGCGTCGCCGGGCTGGCCGGTCGAGAAGATCACCTGGTCGGTCGACAGCTCGATCATCTCGGCGATGTTCGAGACCCGGACCAGCTCCTTGTAGGACATGTAGCGGAACATCTGCATGCCCTTGAGGACCTCGAGCTTGAGCGACACCTCGGTGGTGCGCGGCGCGAGCTCGGTCGACGAGGTCTCACCGATCCGGACCACGACGGCGGTGATGTTGTCGTGGCCGCCGCTGGTGTTGGCGAGCTCGACCAGCTTGCGCGGCACGTCCTTGACCTCGCCATCGGCGAGCTGCTTGGGGAGCTCGTCCTCGTCGACGTAGGCGTACATGCCGTCCGAGCACAACAGGAACCGGTCGCCGGGCAGGATGTCGAAGTCGAAGGTGTCGACCTCGACCGAGCCGTATACCCCCACGGCGCGGGTCACCGCGTTCTTGTACTGCTTGTAGGGGGAGCTCTCGATCTGCTCGCGGTTGAGCTTGCCGCGGCGGACCAGCTCGTTCATCAGCGAGTGGTCCTCGGTCAGGACGTGGCACTGGTTCTGGCGCGCGAGGTAGACCCGGCTGTCGCCGACGTGGGCGATGAAGCCGCGCAGGTGGTCGCCGCCGCCGGCGATCAGCAGCACGGTGGCGGTGGTGCCCATCCCGCGCTTGTCGGGCTCGGCCTGCGCCCGGGCGTGCACGGTGCTGCACGCGGCCTGGATCGCGTGCTCGAGCACCTGCAGGATCTCGTAGCCCTGGACGCCCGGGTGATCGACGCGGTAGCGGTCGATCAGCTCGCGGCTGTTGTGGACGACGTCGCGGATCTCGTGCACGGCGATCGACGACGCGACCTCGCCGGCGGCGTGGCCGCCCATGCCGTCGGCGACCAGGAACAGACGGAGCTTCTTGTCGATGAGGAAGTTGTCCTCGTTGTGCGTGCGCTGCCGACCGGTGTCGGTCGCTGCCGCGAACGTCAGCTCCACCTTCATCGGGTAACACGCGCGGGTCTGACGGTCAAACCAGCGTCATGGCAACAATTCCAGCAGGGTCGCGCCCGGTTGGTGGGGCGGGTGCGGGCTAGCGCTTCCAGCGGGGCAGGGCGCCGAGCACCCCCGGCGCCAGCTCGGCCTCGACCAGCTCCTGGATCAACGTCGGGTCCGACAGGCCGGTGTAGATCCGGCCGCCGATCACGACCGCTGCGTTGCTACGCGGCACCCCGGACCGCCGGGCCTCGGCGATCCAGGCCAGGGTCGCACCGGCCATCCGGGCCCGGCACGCCGACAGCGCCCGGGTGTCGACGTCGAGCTTGGCGGACACGTCATCGATCAGCTGCACGCCGGTCAGCTTCTTGCCGCGGGCGCGGGCGACCTGGGCGTACATCTCCTTGACCCACACCCAGCCGGGCGAGGTCGTGAGCTCGCCCTGATTCGAGCCGATCGCCTCGGCGCACAGCGTCGCGTCACCCAGCAGGGTGAGCTCGGCGGCGTCGTCGCGGCCGACATCGAACCACGGTGCCCACACCACGCGCACCTCCTCGGGGTAGAGCCGCACCGCGGGGTCGGCGACGCGCAGCAGGTTGGCGCACGCCGGATCGTTGGGCCGGCACAGCAGGACGACCGGGACCGCGGCGGCGATCCCGGGCTTGCCGAGCGACGGCAGACGGTCGAGCCGGAGCGGCGGGGTGGCGAGCGGGTGTTCGAGCGGCGAGCGGTCGTCGTCGTCGCCCGCCACCGACATCACGACCGGCTGGGTTCCGTGGACCGCATCGCTGTCGAACGGGTCCACCAGCTGATCGGTCGCGAACCCGCGGTCGAGCTTGTCGAGCGCGTCCTTGTAGGCCTTGTCGTACTCGCTGTCGAGGTCGGCGGCGGTGATCTGGCCGAACGCGACGCTGGTCGGATGGGCGTTGAACAGCGCGCTCGGCATGGCGCCGCCGTGCAGGCGCTCGAACCGGCGCTGGTTGGCCTCGAGCACGTCGCGGTAGTGCTCGTTGCGGCTCGCGATCGCGACGCGCTGGGGGTCGACGCCGACCCGCCGGGCGAGATCGACCAGGTCCTCCATCTTGAGCACGCCGCGCTGCTTGCCGAGCTCGTCCAGCAGCTCGAAGAACTTGCCCTCGGTGTACGCTTCGAGCGCCGCGCTCGGGACCAGCAGCGCCGAGCCGCTCTTGAGGACGCGGTAGATCAGCCGGACCCGCGCCGGATGGTGGTCCTGCAGCTGCTCGAGCAGGCGCATCGGCCCGACCGGCATGCTCGACCCCGGCACGAAGAACAGCTCGATGGTGACCAGCGCGCGCGACGGGCCGCGCGACGGCGCGGACACCGCGTCGCGGTGCTCGACGCGCTCGATGTGGCCGGCCGGCGCGGCGGCCGCCGCGGTGAACACCGCCAGGTCGAGCGCCGCGGCGACGATCAGCGCGCGGCCGATCATGGCGGCGGGCTCGCAGCGGGATGGCCGGCCGGTGCCGGTTCGGAGGCGGCGGGGGCAGCGCCGGAGGCAGCGTCAGGGGCAGCGTCGGGGTGATCCGCACCCGCGCCGGCGACGGGCTCGACCGACGGCCACAGGTAGGCGAAGTACAGGCCGGCCGAGATGATGAGTCCGAGCACCAGCGCCAGCACGAATGGTTCCCAGATCACGCCGGGAGCATAGCGCGCCCCCCGCCGTGGTGTAGGCTCACGGGCGCATGTACGCCCTCGTCCTCCTGACGTCCGCCGGGCTCGCTGCGGCGGGCCTGCCGTACTTCCACATCGGCGCGCTCGACATCGGCATCCCGATCCAGGGGTTCGGCATGATCGTCGCCGTCGGCGTCCTGGTCGGTGCCACGCCGCTGCGCCGCTACGCCGAGTGGCACGGGGTCAGCGACGACCACATCCGCGGCCTGCTGACCTGGGTGATCGTCGCCGGGTTCCTCGGCGCGCACGAGTTCGACGTGCTCGCCTACCAGTTCGACCGGATCGGCGACGCGACCGTGGTCCCGCCGGCGAGCTGGTGGTTCCTGCCGGCGGCGCTGTGGCCGTCGAACTGGCCGCTCGTCTTCCGGATCTGGGACGGCATCTCGTCGTACGGCGGGTTCATCGGCGGCGGCCTCGGGTTCACGATCTACGTGTGGTGGAAGCGGCTGCCGATGCGGCTGTTCGCCGATATCACGATCGTCGGCCTGCTGCCGGCGTTCACGATCGGCCGGATCGCCTGCACCGTGGTCAGCGACCACATCGGCGCCGCCGCCGATCCGAACGCCTGGTACTCGTTCCTCGCGATGGATTACCCGCGCAAGCTCAACCTGGCGCACCTCGCCGAGACCTACCCGGGGACCTCGGAGTTCATCCGGGCGTGGAACCTCGGGCTGCTCGAGTTCCTCTACCTGGTGCCGGTCTGCGCGATCGTCCTCTACCTCGCGTTCCGGCCGTCGAAGCGCCCGCCGGCCGGCTTCGTCACGGTGCTGACCGGCGTGCTCTACGCGCCGGTCCGGTTCTTCCTCGAGTTCCTGCGCCCCGAGCACACCGACCCGTCCTACTGGGGCCTGACCTTCGCGCAGTGGAGCTCGATGCTCGCATTCGCGCTCGCGCTCTACGCCGCCCGCCGGATCCTCCAGACCGGCAAGCCGGCGGAGACCGTGACCCGGACGTCGCGCGAGGCCCAGGAGCGGCTCAAGATCATCCTCCGCGAGGACGAGGAGGCGCAGAAGCAGCAAGCGGTCGGCCGCCAGGCCGACGGCGACCGCAAGAAGGCCGAGATCGCCCAGGCGCGCTCCGAGCGCGAACGCGAGGACGCCGAGGTCGCGGCCGACACCGCGCCGGCCGACAAGCAAGCCGCCGCCGCCACCGAGGCGAGCGAGGCCGAGGCCGACGACGAGACGGAGGCCGAGACCGAGGCAGAGACCGAAGCCGAGGCCGAGCCCGAGGTGGCGAAGGCCGCCACGGCTGGGGCTGCAAAGCCGGCCGGGGCCAGGCCCGCCGCGAGGTCGTCCGGCAAGAAGAAGAACAAGAACCGCAAGCGGTAGCGCTAGCCTCGCGAGCTCACGCGCCGTCGCTGCGGGCGAGGCGGGTGCGGTAGAGGCGGGCGAGGAAGCTGTAGAGCATCAGCTCCTGCTCGACGGGGTGGGCGCGGGCGACGCGGTTGGCGAACAGGTGCACGTAGCTGCTGGCCTGCTGGGCGATGGGGCGGGTGAGCCGGCCGGCGCGCTCGCGGTGGCGCAACTCGTCGACGATGGGGCGGACGGCGGCGGAGCGGCGCGCGAACAGGGCGAGGGCGGGCGCGAGCGGGTGGGTGGCGTCGCCGGCGCGGTCGAGGAGGCGCTCCAGGGCCGGGCGTTCGGTGCGGAAGCGATCGCCGATCGCGCGCAGGAGGGGGGTCTCGGCGCGGAGGCGGCGCTGGAGGTCGTCGCGCAGCGTGGCGGTGAGGTGGTCCTTGTCGACGAGCGCGAGGCCCAGGTCATCGAGCAGCTGGTCGATGCCGCGCAGCGCGAGACGCCAGCGCGCGGTTTCGTCGGCGGTCGCCGAGTGGTCGGCGATCCACGCGAGCGCGGCCTCGCTGTCGGCGTGGAACAGGCGCTCGGCGAGGTCGATGCCGTCGGGGCCGCCGTAGCGGTCGACCTCGCGCTCGTAGGTGTCGAGCTGCAGTCGGGCGATGTGGCCGGCGGCGACGGCGGGGGCGGCGGCGGCGTGCAGCGCGGGGAGCACGGTGCCGAGCAGGGCGTCGGGAGCGCCGTGGACGCGCAGGCGCAGGTGGAAGTCGGGGTCGGCGTAGCGCAGGAAGAACCAGCGGCGGGCGGCGCCGGCGGCCTTGGCCGCGGCGATGACGGGGCGCACGACGGCGCGCAGCAGATCG